>NZ_JAWOWF010000072.1:0-15308 GCF_033340295.1 Vibrio sp. 1401 | reverse complement strand
TCTGTCGCACTAACATTTGTAAACGATCACTGGATCACATTGTTTTAATTCTGAAATTGGCTGCGGAATGACGGATATTCGCCAATCGCTTTTATTTTATAAACTTTATTTTTATGAGCAAAGCATGAGGCGAAGTGATTCAGATATGAATGAGATTAATTTAATTCCAAACTGGAATTGCAAGGTAGGTTGTGTGATTACCTAAAGATGTATACCAAAGTGACTTTATTGAAAGTAATTAATGATGGTGTGGGAGAGGTAAGTGATTTGGGTATATAAACTTAGATAGAGAATAGTAAGGGCAGTAATAAGTGGAAGGGGATTGTGGCACCAACAACATTGATGCCACACAAAGAATTACAGAGCAGTTACTTCAGCTGCTTGTAAACCTTTGTTACCTTGTTCAACAACGAACGATACTTTTTGGCCTTCAGTAAGAGTTTTGAAGCCTTCAGAAACAATAGAACGGAAGTGAACGAATACGTCATCACCGCCATTGTCTTGAGAAATAAAACCAAAACCTTTAGTTTCGTTGAACCATTTTACTGAACCAGTTAATTTATTAGACATAGATACCTCTATATTTGATTGTTTTAAATATTGAATTTTTAGCTAATATCAAGTGCTACTATATGATTTTAGAGATAACTATTTTGTCGCAGGAACGTAAACGAGGAATTCGATGTGGAACTGAGAGAAACTTTGATCTTTAATTACATTAATAGCTCTTTCCGTAAGAGCTGATGTGCAGTATACCGACAAAATTAATAAAGGCTAGCCTTTTCTTTTTTATTTTTTGAGTAAACCAAGCGCATTGCTTTCAAAGCATACGCTTGGTGTATAAGACGGCGTGATGTTATAGGTGGCGTCGAGCGCTTAGTGTTTTCTGGTTGGGCCGTTACGAACGATGTCTTTACCATTGTCATATACGTGCTGCGAAACCCAGCGACCGAGGAGCAATTGGTGCTTTTCTCCTAATACGGCAACAAATGGACGACCATCGGTATTAGAGGTGGCTAGCGCAACGCCAGTGACACCTTCAAGGCCAAGAGCGCCGCTTTCTACTAAATGCAGAAATGCCTCTAACTCTTCAATCGTTTCGATTACATGGTTATCAATATTCATTGTATTCAATCTCTTCGAATTGCATTGCGGTCGCGTACTCTACCTAAGTTAAGCGTGGAAACCAAGCTTCTACGTGCGTCATGTAATGAGAGAACCTTGCCCTGCCACTAATCATCAATAAGTTAGTCTCGATAGTCCGGAACTTGCCTAGATTCAATGAGGCAGAAAACACTCTCTGGTTAGACATGAGTCACATAATGTTGTCTGGTTTATCTCATCAATACTTTTGCTATTGGATGGGGTAAAGGGGAGTGCAATAATTTGTAAAACTCTTTTCCTAAAGGCTGTTATGAAGAAAGTCCTGATTACCGGTTTTGAACCTTTTGGTGGTGACGCCATTAACCCCGCCTTAGAAGCGGTCAAGCAATTAGAGGCTGCGGCCATAAAAGGCGGTGTGATAGTTACTTGCCCAGTCCCCGTAGTTCGATATGACTCGGTGAAAGTCGTTATTGAAGCAATAGAAGCGCACCAGCCAGACTGTGTGATTACTGTAGGGCAAGCGGCCGGGCGTAGCGCGATAACCCCAGAGCGTGTCGCAATTAATGTCGATGATTTTCGTATTCCAGATAACGCTGGTCACCAGCCGATTGATGAACCCGTGGTGGCCGATGGTCCTGATGCTTACTTCTCGACGCTGCCGATAAAGCGTGTTGTTCAAACGCTGCAAAAGCAGGGGATACCTAGCCAGATTTCCAACAGTGCCGGAACATTTGTATGTAACCACCTTTTTTATGGCATCCAACATTATCTAAAAGACAAACCTATTCGTCATGGGTTTGTTCATATCCCATTATTGCCAGAACAAGCAGTAGATGGCAGTCAGCCTTCTATGTCTTTGGACATGATAGTCGAAGGGCTAAGGCTGGTGGCGCAAGTTTGTATTGCCAATGATAGCGATATCCTGGTAAGCGGTGGAACGATTTGCTAGTAAGTGTTTTAAAATCCAGTAAGTGTCTGAAAGATAATAATAAGCTCGTCGTTTGATGTTGTAGTAAATGTTAGCTTTGTCAAATTTCACAAGTAGCGAAAGGAGTAGCATTGAATAGTCAGGTTGGATGTTGTTCAAACTGGCATTCCTCTAGTACAGGAGGTGTTAGGGGCTAACTTTACGAAAGGCGAGTTATTATGAAAAGCAACAAAAGTAAGTCAATCGCACTTATCTCTGTCGTTGTTTTCGCGTTGGCTATTGCTGCGCTTAAATTCGAAAACACGCTCGGAGTTCTTCCCATCGTAGTCGCTATTATCGCGTTTTTTACTTGCGTTATTTATACCGGTAGGTACTTGTCCGATATGAAGCGTTCAGAGTTGATAAGTCAGCCCAAACAAGCTCGAAAAATGTGTGCCAACGCATCACGCAATGATCTTGATGAGTGCGATAAAAAGCGTTGAAGCGAGTCACATTCTCCGTATACTTTGCTGGAGCATTAATGCACTAACGTGTCGGAGATAAGCATGTCAAATCGAGTACCAACCAACATACTGACCGGATTTTTGGGTGTCGGTAAAACGACCACGATTTTAAATCTACTGAAGAACAAACCGGAAAAAGAAAACTGGGCGGTTTTGGTCAATGAATTTGGTGAGATTGGCATCGACGGTGCATTGATGACCGACCAAGGCGCGTTGATTAAAGAAGTGCCGGGTGGTTGTATGTGCTGCACTGCGGGTGTGCCGATGTCGGTAGGTATCACCGCATTATTGCGTCAAAAACCGGACCGTTTATTGATTGAGCCGACAGGCCTTGGTCATCCAAAACAGGTTATCGCGACGCTTACCTCACAGCAGTATGAACCTTACGTTGATCTTAAAGCGACGATTGCCTTGGTTGATCCGCGTAACTTAAGTGATGAAAAGTATCTTTCTAACCAAAACTTCGTGGACCAGTTAGACAGTGCAGATGTGGTTATTGGTAGTAAGGTTGACCTATGTTCCAGCCACGACCTTGATGTGTTTAATGACTGGGTGACGGACCAATCCCCTTCAAAAGTATTCAGTAAGCTTATTCATGATGGTGAGTTACCGATAGAAGTCTTGGATATCGAGCGGGTTTACGGCAGCGCTTCTTCCCATATCGAGTCACATCATCATGACCACGCTCATCAAGAGCCTCAATTCCAGTTGGCGCCTGGTGAAGCCTTTGTGCGCAAAGAGAACAAAGGGCAGGGTTATTTTAGTTGTGGGTGGTTGTTTGGGGCAGAGTATAAGTTTGATTTTGAAAAGCTTTTCTCTATGCTTTCGGACTTGACCGCAGAGCGTGTTAAAGCGGTGGTCAATACGGATCAAGGTTGTTACGCGTTTAATGTTGCCAACCGAGTCGTGTCGGTGAATGAAATCAGCTTAGAAGGCTTTGAATCACGATTAGAAGTGATAGATTCTCAGCTGTTGCCATGGGATGAGCTTGAGCGAATTCTCCTTCAGTTATCTGGCATCAAGCGTTAAATCGAACAAAGGTTAAACGAAAACGGTGAACCACTAATATATCTGTGCTCACCGTTTTTTCTTTTGTAGGATTTCAATGAGAAAAGTGAGATAAATCACTCAAATTCGGGTATAGTGCACGGCTAAATTTTTAAAGCTATTTTTAGTGGTTTGTTTAAGGAATACGCTCAATGTCATTTTCATCTCAAGGTTTTGCGCCAGAAGTGGTTAAAGCACTGGCAGAATGCGGTTATGAAAAGTTAACGCCAATTCAACAGAAGGCGATTCCAATGGCTCGCAAAGGCCATGATATTTTCGCTACAGCACAAACAGGTACTGGTAAAACGGCTGCGTTTTCTCTGCCTATGATTCAGCAGTTCCTAGACAGTAACCGTAGCGCTTCTCGTAAGACTGCTCGCGCACTTATCTTGGCTCCAACTCGCGAGCTTGCTGAACAAATTGCTGACAACATCAAAGCTTACACGAAGTACACGAACCTGTCGGTGGCTGCGATTTTCGGTGGCCGTAAAATGTCTTCTCAAGTAACGGCATTAGAAAACGGTGTAGATATCCTAGTGGCTACACCCGGTCGATTGGAAGAGCACATTGAACAAGGTAATGTCTCGGTCGCACATTTAGAGTTTTTAGTGTTTGATGAAGCAGACCGTATCTTGGACATGGGCTTTATTCACTCAGTACGTAAGATCATGCTAGATGTGGATACTGATCCGCAAATTATGATGTTTTCAGCAACGACTTCGAGCCAACTAAATCTGTTAGCAAAAGATATCCTACGTAAGCCTAAGCGTATTGAAGTTGAGCGAGCGAATACGACAGCACAGACAGTTGCTCACGTGTTATATCCAGTTGATCAAGAGCGAAAAACGGAACTGCTTTCGGAGCTGATTGGTCGTAAGAACTGGAAACAAGTGTTGGTATTTGTGAACTACAAAGAGACCGCAAACGACGTTGTAAAAGAGCTGAAACTTGATGGTATCAAAGCGGTGGTTTGTCATGGTGACCGTGCTCAAAGTGCTCGTCGTCGTGCGTTAGAAGAGTTCAAGTCCGGTAAAGCACGTGTCATGGTGGCTACCGATGTCGCTGCTCGAGGTCTAGATATTGAAGATTTACCTCACGTTGTGAACTATGACATGCCTTTCCTAGCGGAAGATTACGTTCACCGAATTGGTCGTACAGGCCGTGCAGGTAAACAAGGTCATGCCGTTTCATTTGTAAATCGAGATGAAGAGCTCACGGTTGTTCAGGTTGAAAATCTAATCCAGCAACGCATTCGCCGTATTGAGCTTGCAGGCTATGAACCAAAACAGCGTGAATCTTACATTGAAAAGCTGCACTCAAAACCAGCGTTTAAGAATCGTCAAGGTCGTCGTAATAACCCGAACCAGTCGGCAACAGACCAAGGGTCGGCAGAGCGTCGTCTTGCTATGGTGAAGCGCCTGAAAGCGCGTCGTGGCGCAAAGTAAATTACACAGTCTGTGTGAAAAGAGCCCCTCAATTGAGGGGCTTTTTTTGTTTTGTCGTTTCGCGTTAATTTAGGCCAAGCATATTTGGCTCACCACGATAAATAATGCGATCGTTTCCTCGGTGAATACCAAACGTAACAATGACGGGTGGGTTTTCCTCTTCACTTGTAGAGCTATCCCAGTCGTATTTCAGCCAAGGGATGCGATTACCTGAGCCGTCTAAATCCAGGTGGAATTGTATTTGCTCGCGTGCTGAGTCAATTTGGCTTGCAACGATATCGGTCATTCTGCCAATACTCATCGTTCCAACGCCAGAAAGCAGGGCGTTGTTTGCTGGCGCATGAGACCAAATTGGCGTGCTGAAGTAATATTCACCACTCGCCGTTGTTGAGTTGTCATCGAAGTTAGTCGTAAATCGACCGTTTTGCCAAGTTTCTACAGCAAGTGGCACTTTGATCACCATGCCTTGGTTGCCACCTACATCTTGAAAGTTCAAACGACCGAATCGAATGTCTGGTTGTTTTGTGAGCACTTCGCTATCGTCGAAGAAGTTTACCTCATCAACGGCTTTTACTGAGACTAAACCTATTTGGCTGATATCACTATTAGTCTCGGTATTGAATGGACCATCAGGATATTGCTTATCTGTCGTGTTCTTTTTCCAGCATGGGCTATTGTTACAAGTCGCATTGGTCGAGGGCTTCTCTATAACAAACGTTCCAACACTCGCGCTACCCAGTAGTTTCCAGTCTACCTTCTTAGGCTTAGGCGGCAAAAACCGATCGGAGTATGAGCTTAGCTCGCCTAAATCGAAATGTTGTTGAAGGTTAGACGAAAAGTGGACGTAATTCTTCACGTTTTCCTTATTCGCATTGAGTGCGACAACATCGTAAGTGACTTTCTCAAAAGGTTGATTCATGTAAGCAAAAGTTTGGCCATGTGGGTAGTGCCATTCTTGGTCTTGCACTTGAAAATATTTTGGGTAAAAACGACCAACGTAACGATAGCCTTCGTTCACAGTCATACCTAGATATTTACTTTCTAGGTTTGCTTTTACTCTCAAGCTCCCGACTTCTTCCCAATATAATCCATTAAAGACGAATTGATCATTCTTGGCTGAATTATGCGCCTGAGCCAGTGAGTCACTACTTTTTAGCAATTTTGAGGTTTGGTTCGCTGTCTCTGATGGCGTATGTTGCTCACTCGACAAGACAACCGATGCTGCTGGAGCGTCATCAAGCGTAAAATTACGGGTGATAGAAGCATCACAATAGCGTGCTGATTCAACAGATCCACTTGCAGAGCCGTCAGGTTGCCAAATGATTGGTTTCACCGTTAGAGAGAAAAGTTCTCCGGCAGCAAGAAACCCTTCTCCTTGTTCAGAGGTGCCAGAAGGCAAAGCACGTTGGTTGTCACAAATAGCGAGTGTCCATGGTCGCGAGTGCACATTAAATGTCCCTTTCACTTCCACTTTGCCTTCTTCTGGACATTCTTCAAATCCCTCACATTCAAAATGATCGGACAATGTCACTTCAAATATGCCGGACTCGTTCGTGACAAGACCATGTTCAGACAAGCCGTCTTTAAATTCCGCTGAATAGCTAAAGTTTCCTTCACTTCCTCCTAATGGTTGAACCAATGGATGAAAAACCTTAGGCGTACCATTGTAGTTGCTTGCCACTACAGGTTCGCCGGTGGAGGCACAAGCAAGCAATCGCGTATGCACGTTTTCTGGTTTACCTGCAATAACGCGTATTTCATTTAAAGTGGCGCTTTTCGTCTTTGAGTAGGCCTCAAACATAAATGGCGTAAACATAAAGCTAACCGTTTGATGCTTGCTGGTGTCTTCTGCCATAGTGAAAGTCAGCGTGTAGTTAGTACCTAACGCGATGGTATCAATATCGTTCGGGACCACTCGAACAACGAGCTCACCATTGTCGTCAGACATAAATTGGTTTGCTTTTAATGTCTGCTGACCTTTGATCACCTCTAAAGTGAACAAGTCAGGGTGTGATAGGGCTGCACTGACTTCTGCGCTTACAACTTCTCCATTATTGGTTGTCATTGCTGTAAATTGCGGAAGATCGTCGCCGCACATCAGTGCCATGTCGTCCGATGGTGTGACGCTGAGGTCGAAGGCGTTCTCTGATGGAGGCGTAATTTTACATTCAGGGATATAAGAAGGAATAGGGCAAGTTGTTGGTGTTTGATTTGCGTAACTACAATTGGGTTCATCAATGCCGCAATAGTGGTTGAAATTTGAACTTGATTCTAGGGTGGCTGTCACACTACCACAAATAGAAGTATTGGAGTTATTAATTGAAAAATGCATTGCCGAAATAGCTTGCTTATTCGCATATATTTTGGTCGTGCCAAAACCTGTATCTACAGTATGTCCCTGAGATGTCAAAGAACCAAAAACTGTCGTATTATTAAGATTTATCCCCGATAGAGCATTAATGTTGCCCACAACTATTGGTGTATTAGAAAGCGACGATTCCAGTTGATTAATTTCTACTTTTGTTCCTTTTGATTTGATATCACCGCAGAACATACCAGATTCGATGTACACGTCACTTTGAGCAATGATGTTGCCATTAAGGACGTTGTGCTCTCCGTGAAACTCGACAGAACGGCCATTTCCACCAACACCATTGGTTTCTATATCTCCTTCGATTTCACTATCAGTTATTTTTATAGAACCTAAAGCAGAGACATTACCTAGTACGTAGCTATTACCATTAATTTTTAACCAAGTTCCTTTAGCTTTGATGTTTATAGGGCTTTCCTTTGAGCCTATGACATTCTGCCCACGGAGTGTTATGGAACCATGAGCGGTTAAAGACGATGAGCTTTGACTACTATTTATAATTTGATCGCCTTTCGGGAGAACAATATTTGTAGTGCAATCGTAAGTAGAACCCGTTACATGAATGGTTCCGTTTTTACAAAAGGCAACATTAGTGTTTGACTTGATATCTGCTAAGTCATAAGTGGTGGCGTGTGAGGTTAGCGGTAAAAAAAGAACCGCAGTGAAAATACTGCAAAGACGCATCATCAAATGTCCTAATGAGTGGAACAAGATGGCATCAAGCGAGCGTGATCAAATGCTCACTGAAATTGGAATAGCTGCGGTAATTTTTTGTTTTGAAGCCGCTTAGTTATTGAACTTTGGTTATTTTTTATTTCGTATGTCATACCAAAGTTTAGCGGCCTTATTACAACGTAAGTGTCAGGTTAGTTCAAGAGGCAAGTGTGATGTGTGTCGATTTATATGTGTAACTATTTGTTAGTTAAGGATAATAAGTAAGCATGTTGGTTCAGAATCAGGAAGGAAGCGATCCTGATTCTGAATGTTTATAACGCTAGGCAGCGTGAACGATGAGTGGAGCCATCTGATATAACTCTTCTAGTATGGCTTTCGTTTGTCTCGAATAGACCAGGCAATCTCGATCGCCAACGAGCTGAATTGCCCTCACTTTACCTGCAACCAGACATTGCCTAATCGTGCGTAGAACCATTTGGATATCAATTTCTGACGCGCCATCAAGGCTGTTTTTGGTTTTTAGAGATCCAAGGTCGATGCTAATGATTATTTGGTCGCAGTGGTCTAGGTAATTGCCGATCTGTTGCTTAACGTTATTGCGATGACGAAAAGAAAACTCTTTCTCGGTTACCCAATCACAACCTTGATCTTCCGCGTATTCCCACGTTTCTTGCTTTGTATCTTGTTCACTAACACCAGCAAAAAATAATCGCACGTTTTGATAGCGAGAAAGAGCAAAATGGAATGCCGAGCCTAAACGTGGTTCAAGTGTTGGTTTCAAGTTCATGTCATGTCCAATATTTACCACACCCACTTCGTCTCGATAGGACACGACCACAGGTAACATGGACAAGATTGCCTCGGTACAGTTAGTTACTAAAACAGGAATTGAGTGGCGAGAAAGCGAAAGGCTTAATGCTTCCTGAAACTCGCCATTTTCCAGCTTGTCGTGGTTGAAGTGACCAAAGTTTTCAGCGGTTTCATGATCATGCTGTTGGTATAGCCAATCGCTAGCATTTTCCAAACTTTGATCAGCTAATTCAAACGCGCCCTTAGACATGGGTGGCAAATACTCACACACTGTCATAAAAGAAAAAGGGTAATGCTGCGGCTGTTTCACGGTGTGGTGGAGTTTATAGCGTTTGAAAAAGCTTAACATGATGAATTACCTTTCTGGTGGTAGTGCCCTTGCCGCTTGCAGTACATGTAAAATAATGCGCTGCTTATCCTTTTCGACTCGGTGGGCCGGAGCCATCACCGAGACTGCGCCAATCAGTTTGCTTCCTTTCATTACCGGTGCGCTAATACCTGAAACACCAGGGTCAATCTCAGAAGTACTGACGGCATATCCGTGTTTACGGATGGTTGTGAGCTCTTTTTCCCACTCGTCACGTCGGTGATCTTGATTAAAATATCTCAAGATTTTCTCGCATCGACTTTGAGGCATAAAAGCAAGCATCACTTTAGATGAGGCACCGCGCAGCAGAGGTTGACTTTGACCCTGGACGAAGCTGCAACGCAGCGCCTGCATACTTTCTTTCTGTCTGACACAAAGCGCACGATAACCCGCTGGTACCATATAAGCGGCCATTTCCCCGGTTTGTTGTACCAACCTAGCCAGTATGGTTTCGACCATGTCGAGCCCATGTTGCGCGGTCTCATAGCTGTGCATGAGTAATAATGCCGCCGGACCAACGACAAATGTCTTGTCGTGAACGCTTTCTTCGATCAAGTTCCACTCTTTAAGCAGTTTTAAGTGTCGGTAAAGGCTGCTTAAAGGAACGTTCAATTGCTCGCTTAGCGTTTTCGCAGAAACTGGGAACGGACTAACTGCAACTTGCATTAACAACTGCAGTGATTTTTCGTTTACCTGGTTAGCATTAGCTTTGTTTGTCGTCATGAGAGTGTTGTAACGTGTTGTAGGAGTTACGACAAATATAATTCTTAATTACTGAGAAAAGAAAAATAATTTTAATGGGTAATTCTTACATGATGAGAAACAGACAGGTAAAGACTTTCGCAAGTACCGATAGACATAACATGGTGTCGAATTAAAGTCTCAGGTTTGAGGCGCTTGATACTAAATTGGAACAGGAGTGAATAAGACATTGTTTAGTTTGCGGTATTACTCAGCGTTTCGCATACTGAGTTAATCCAAACAAATAATGTTAAAAAACGTGAGTTGCTAGCGGGTATCGGAATCGAGGTACCATCTCAGTAAATCGGTTTTATAAAAGGTTACTTTTATATGCTGAATAAGGCGATTTTTAAAAAAGCCATCATTTTCCTTCTGCCTATTCCCTTGGTTATTGGAGAGGTTTTGTATTTAGCTCGTGAAAGCGTGCAAAACAATCTCAATCATTTATTAGAAAAAAATGTGCAAATTGCAGATGAAATTTTATTCCAAATAGAGACAGAAAACCGCACGGCACTGCTACACCCTGAACGATGTGAAGAGCTCCAGCAAAGCTTAATGTTTGAACGAGATATTGAAGAAATGCTCATTGTGAAAGAGGGAGTCATTACTTGTTCTTCGAAATTGGGAAGTATCTCTAAACCGTTAGCTGAGCACATCGCCTTTCCCAAGGGACAAACGCTAGCGCTTGGTAGTGTTGATAGCTTGTACGATCAGTTCTTGCTAGTGGTAACGGAAGGAGAGCGGGGTTATCAAGCCGTAACGATTATCGATCATGACTACTTTAATGCGACAATAGGGTTTAACAACGATTTACGCCTAAAACGCTCTGCGCTGTTTATCCATGATCAAGTTTCACCAGAAGGAGCATTAAGAGCGGGAAGTAATCCTATCGGTATCAAATCGTCGCAAATGTTTGAGTATGAAGCTTTGAGTGAAGCCAGCGATCTTTTCGTCAAACAGAGAACACTTTCCTATTTTTTGTACTCAATTCCAATTATTTTCGTGATCTACCTTTGCTTGTATGCGTTGAATAAGTTTATTGATCCTCATCGCAATTTGATACTGGATCTTAAAAGAGCGATAAAAAGAGGAGAGTTGACCCTGTATTACCAACCGCAAGTTAACGTTGATACCGGTCAGTTATTCGGGTTTGAAGCGCTAGTGCGATGGGAGCATCAAAGTAAGGGGTTCATTTCTCCGGATGAGTTTGTCCCTGCGGCAGAGCAAAGTGGATTGGTTTTTTTACTTACTGATTTCGTTCTGGATAAAGCGGCAGAGGACTTCAGTAAATTAGGCTTTGATCTGCCTGTCCACCTTGGTATTAACGTGCCGCCTGGCTATTTAGTCGGACCAAACGCGATCAGAAAAATTCAATTGCTCGACAGACAGTTGAGCCGAAACAAAGTCTCATTAGGGGTAGAGATAACGGAGCGTCAGCTCATTGATTCAGAGGCGAGAAAATGCATTGCAGCGCTGCGAGTGCATGGTATTGATGTGCTGATCGATGATTTTGGAACTGGCCAAACCTCGTTAGCATTTCTACAGCACATGCGCATAGATTACTTAAAAATCGATAAGTGCTTTGTCGAAACCATTGGTATTCCTAGCCTTAGTGCTTCTGTCTTAAAAGCGATGGTTCACTTCGCGGAAGAATTACAAGTACAATTGATCGCTGAAGGCGTGGAAACCATAGCGCAAGCTGAACACTTAAAGAAGATGGGAGTGAGATATCATCAGGGATACCTGTACTCCAAACCATTACCTTATGAGCAGCTTGCGCAGCGAAGTCATTATGATTGGTAGACGTTAGCTCTATAACACTGAGCATTTTCATCAAACACAAACTCTAACTCATTTTTGATGCTATCTAAGCGGTCTTCTTGGTAGTGAGACACATACAATAGTTGGCTTAAATTCTCTCTAGCGATGAGCTCAAGTGTGTTCTTAACTAACCGTCTACCCAAAAAATCTAACCCTTGATACGGCTCGTCCAAAATCAATAATGTGGGTTGTTTCACGATGGCTCTTGCAATCAGTAATAGTCGCTGCTGACCGTACTCTAATTGCTTGAATGAGGTTTTTTTGTACTGGCTCATATGTAAGATATCGAGCCACTCGTTTGCAATATTCATCTCTTTGCGAGTTGGCTGGTTATACAACCCAATCGAATCGTAAAATCCTGACAAAATGACTTCTAATGCGCTGCAATTGACTCGATATTGGAGGTGTAGCGCTGAAGACACCATACCGATATGCTGCTTAATTTCCCAGATTGTCTCGCCAGTACCACGCTTTTTACCAAAAATATCAATGTCATTGCTGTAGCATTGCGGATGATCGCCAAAGATCAATCCAAGTAAGGTACTCTTTCCACAACCATTTGGGCCTTTGACCTGCCAATGTTGGCCCTTGTCTATGCGCCAGTTCAAGTCAGTAAAAATCTTCTTATCGGTGTATTCAACAGTCCCATTCTTTAGTTCAAATATTGGGTTGTTGAATGGCGTCGAGTGCTGATGCTGACGTATCAAGCTCATCATTTCTTCACTCTGTTGCTCTGACTGAGATTTTATTTGTCCAATGATTGGATGATTATCCCAACTGGACTTATCCATTGTACTATCAAGCTTTCCTGCACTGAAAAGCGCGATGCTATTGATCCACTCAGGCATGTCAGATTCGCGAGAGAAGGTTACGAGTAGTTGCACATTTTGAGAAAGCGAGTGTAAATAGCGAGCGAGAGCAGCTCGGTGCGCAATATCTAAGCCAGTAAATGGATTATCGAGTAATACTAAGTCAGGTTGTGTGGCTAAAGCTCGGGCGAGCATTACTCTTCTGGTTTCTCCGGTAGAGAGAACGCGGAAGCCACTATCTTTAAGATGACTTAGGTCGAGATCATTAATTAGCTGTTCAGTTAAGTTGGTGTCTTGGCTCTGCTCTAGGATTAATGAATAAACAGTGCTCCCTTGGTCGATACGATCAAGAAAATCCGTATCATCCTTTTCTAATTCTCTTTCCAGTAATCGCTGTTGCTCTGATAACGACACTTGCGCAACGGACAGCCCATTTAGCTCAATTTCCCCACTATTTGGTGACATTTCATCACAAATAAGGTCTCCAAGCAGAGAGCCAATATCTCCATCCGCGCTGAATATCCCCCAAGACTGCTGAGTGTTAATTTTCCAATCGTCAATAAACAAGTGTGTCGTGTTTCTCTTAGCTGCAAGCTGACGAAAGTGAATAGTCATTGTGTTTGTCTTCCCTGTTTTCGTTTTAGTGGATTACTTATAACAATTTACGAACTCAGTACGGAAGCGCTTTTGTGTATTAATTTTGAACAGTGCTCAGTCTTGTGCATATTAACGAAGCCTTGTATTAGAGGATAAAAATGCGACTAGAGTCATTAAGTAACAAGTAAACTTGTCAATAATTTTGTTTTATTTTTGAATCAACCTATCATTATGCATGTATATGTTATGCTGATAAATTCATATTTGCCGTTTGTTAATTAATCAATGTAAGGACACATGTTTATGAGTGAAACGGAATACGATTACCCTTCGAGTTACAGCCTAGTTTCCATTACCGATACCTCCAGTTACATCAAATATGCCAGTGAAAACTTTAATGAAGTCGCGGGGTTTGATGAAGGGGAGCTTATCGGTAAACCCCACAATGTTGTGCGTCATCCTGATATGCCAAAACAGGCTTTTAAAGATTTATGGACTCACCTGAAAACTGGCAAACACTGGATGGGAATGGTCAAAAATCGACGTAAAAACGGCGGCTATTATTGGGTTGACGCGTTTGCTTCTCCTATAAAATCTAATGGTGAAGTTGTGGAATACCAATCAGTGAGATTTAAACCTGAGCGTATACACATCCAGCGAGCGGAAAAAGCGTATTCGAAGCTTCGAAATAATCGTAAGCCGTGGAAAATGTATCTTCCTCGTACACGTTTGTGGATGAGATCGGCCTTCTTCCTTTTAATTTCAAACCTTCTTGGCTTACTCATTCTACAAATGAATCAATCACCAGTGATAGCGTTTGGCGTTGTTGCGTTACTTTCCGTTTTCTCTATTTATGTATTAACCAGACCAGTTGAGAAGCTCGCTAAACAGGCTAGGCAAGACTTCAACAATCCACTCATGGAATACATTTATTGCGGAAGAATCAACGATCTGGCTGAGATTGAGCTGGGTATGAAGATGCGTAAGCAATTTGCCAATGCGCTATTGGGGCGCGTTGGCGTGTCTGTAAAAGACTCTTGCGAAAAAACGCGCGCAAGTGCTAACAGTGCTGCGACAAATAGCCAGCAAGTGACGGAGAACTTAAGCGCACAGAAAGTGGAGATTGACTCGGTCGCAACAGCGGTCAACGAGATGCAAGCCTCTTCATCTGAGATATCAAATAATGCTCAAGCGACCGCCGAGGCTACGTTAGAAGCGCAAAATACGATGATAGACAGCCGTAGCGTTATCGATAATGTTAACCAATCGGTACTAGAGCTGGTGGGTGAGCTCGGCGAAATATCTAAAGTGGTCATACGTTTGAACCAACAAACCGAGCAAATTGGAACCGTTGTTGAAGTCATCAATGGTATTGCCGAACAAACTAATTTATTAGCGTTGAACGCTGCAATTGAAGCCGCGAGGGCAGGCGAACAAGGCAGAGGGTTTGCCGTTGTAGCAGATGAAGTGAGAACCTTAGCTAAAAGAACTCAGGAATCGACAACAGAGATTAAATCGGCCATTGAAGGGATTCAAAATGGGAGCAAATCAGCGGTTTCTGCGTTAGAGAAAGGTAATGAAATGTCGACCGGAACGGTAACATTGCTAGGTACTGCTTTGGATAGCATTCAACAACTGGAGTCCCTTGTTCAGGACGTCGTCGAACGAAACCAACAAATTGCGGTCGCGATAGAAGAGCAGGTTTATGTAACGGATGAAATAAATGAAAACATCCAGTCGCTTAATTTAAAGTACAGTGAATCGTATGAACTGATGACTGAAACGAATCATATGAACACCAAAGTGCAAAATTGCACCAATGACCTGTCTGAAATGATTAAGAAGTTTGCTTAAACTTTAGAAAATCGAAGTTAAAAGCCCGCTAAACATTAGCGGGCTTTTAACTGGAATATAGTGAAGTGCTGGATTCGCTTACGAGCGAGGATTTCTAAATCTCGTTTTTGTAAGAGCTAAAACGACGAGAGCTCGCAATAAATGCGAGCTCTCTAAATAAGTGGCGGAGAGATAGGGATTTGAACCCTAGATACGCTATTAACGTATGCCGGTTTTCAAGACCGGTGCTTTCAACC
>NZ_JAWOWF010000071.1:0-15781 GCF_033340295.1 Vibrio sp. 1401 | reverse complement strand
TGAAACTCAGTATGTTGTTTAAGAACTGAACAACATGGGGCTACCATGTCTTCTCATCGAATTAAGCAACAAAGCCTCGTGTTACTTTTCTGCTACTGACAAGCGCAAGTATCACCACGATGACAGCACCAGCGATAGCCACGTGAATTATTGAGATTTGTTCCATTTACCCAGCCTATTGATTGCTTGTTATTTTGATATAAATACAACATAGCGCATATTCAACAACAGATTTCTAGGCCAGATCACAGACCTCGAACTCACCAAGTGGCCACCAACCCTTTAACATATTATTTTTAAAGGCTTCGTGGCCACTTTACTGTATTTACGTCCCCGCCACCTGACATAAACGCTACGTAAATAACATTACAAATCAACCAGATAGCCCCAAGACCCACTCTATGGGAATCCGTGAGATTCTATTTCCTGTCCTATTTTGGGCTCTGACTACATAATCCTTCCTGACTGAGCAGTTCGCTCACATATTGAAACATTTGATAAGGACTAAACCATGGAAAACAGAATCCCAGCTTCCATCCAAAAAGATATTAAGATTCTGACTAACCTACTGGTTGGTAACGAAAACTCTCTGGTTAACGAGCAAGATGAAACTGTAGAACTGGTCGCATACGGAGACTCTGAATTTGGCGGCCTGATCATGGCCTTTAACAACTCTGAGTCGCTGATCTGTACTAACGGAGAGTATGACCACGAACGTTTCTTAAGACTGACCGATCACTTCAGAACAGAATCTGAACATCTAGTAGGTAATACCCACATACTGACAACTAAAGTAACCTTCGAGGGTGTAGAACCTGCGGAATTTGAAGCCGTGTACGACTTTGACAATAACAAAGGACTGCCTCTGCAGATGTACCAAGCTTATGAGTACCTTCGCTCCAACCTTTCGCTTCCGTTGGACATTATGCTGGAAATATTTGGTGCGATTACCAGTGCAATCACATTCCACCAAGAGGAGTTATTTCATACCGGACTAGCCGGAACGATGGGCGACCACTTTGATGTCGAAAGAGCTATTGCCCACGATGTAAGACTTCAACACCAAAGCGACTAACACTTAAGTCTGTTTATTCAGACCGCACGAAAAATAAACACATATTAATTAAGCAACTAGCCGTGAAATATCGGTGACGGCCTCTTGCACCCTGAAATCACCGCTTAAGTTATTAAGCGGCCAATACAACACGGAGATTTATTATGAACAATTCAGTACAAGCTATTATTCCGAAGCCACTGACAGCCTATGTTGAGGCATATTTAGGTCTTATCACCGACCCGTTCTACTCGAATGAAGACCTGGGCATTAACCCAAATAAAAACCGAATATCTATCGGGGCAGAAAATATTGGTCCAGGTGCCTTTAGTATTTGTCACAATTCAGATGTTTTCACGAATGATCAGGAAGAAAACGCTCGTCGCATAAATCATTTCATCGACAGTGAGTTTCTCATCTATTTCGAAGTTCCAGAAGAACTCGACGCGCACTCAGAGTTTGCAGGCATCCACTTTGAAGATAAAGAGTTCTGGTCATCTTATGATTATCAAATGCCTGGATATCCGCAGTTCCTATACGACTTTCTCTCACATTTGATTGAAAGCAAGTCCTATTCCGTCGAAGGCACGCTTGCCATCTTTGGAAGCCTATTACATCAAATCACCGTGCCTTACTGGGGTGAGTTCATGGATGAAGAAGAGCTCCAACAAACCGAGGTTTCTCGTCTCCTTGGACTGCATTTTGACATTGTAACCGCTGTACGACATGACCTCGACTACAGTCAGCAACACCACTCAAAGATTACACAACCAGCTGAAGCTTAATGAATTAGCACTCAGTGGGAATGGGTGAGACACACTCTGATAGGACGAAATCACAATTCCATTTACATTCTACGGGTGGCCCCAGAGAGGCCCCCATTCAACAAATTTTTATGTTTAGAAGGATTCAATATGAACACTAATATCCAAACTAATGCTGTCACAACTGTCGTATCTGGTGCCCTTTCTCCGGAAGCATCATTAAACGATACACAAAAGAAACTCCAGACACTTAAAGATCGTGCCGCCGCTAATACCGTGCCAAGCCAAACCGTACTTGAACAAGCAAGAGTGGGCGAAAGCGCAACTCCCTTCATGGCTTTTTCCGTTGAGCATGAAGATGTGAATATTCACTGGATTGATACGCCAGAGAAGAAAGGCTACATCCTGTGTAACGGTAATGGTTGCCCGCTATGTCGTGCTGGCAACAAAGCATACAACCGCCTACTGCTACCTGTATTTAACTTCAGCTCTCGTCAAGTTGAGATTCTGGCAATCACCGATGCTACCCATCCCAAAGCAGCTCTGCCGCAAATCCTGCCAGTTTTTGATGCTGTAGAGCCAATGATGATACTCATGAGTCGTCACCGTAACAGCTATACCGTGGATTTAAAACCGATACCTGAGAACATCGATCTGGGCCAGTCAGAGATCGAAGTTTTTAATAATGCCTACGCTAACGGGGAGTTTAAACTGAGCGACGTGTTCCAGAAGTGTTCTAGCGAAGAGCTGGCAGCAATACCGAGTATCCAAGTGATGCTTCAATGTTATGGCTACACGGCGGCTTAACAATGAACTCGTCTCTGAATCAAATCAGCAGCGCTATGGCGCTTGCTGGTTTCAGAAAAGAAAATAATGGTCTCTATGTCCTGTCACTTCTTAAGAAGCACCCTCACCTGCTGATTAACTGGGCGGTAGGTGTGGGTAAATCTACCAATATGGATCAAGTGATAGAATATGGCATAGAATCAGGTCAGTATGATTTGATCATCGTGCTGGCCCCCACTCGCGCTATCATCAATGAGCGCGACTATATCCAGTTCCCGCCTGAAAATATCAAAATCACTAATCTCCGCCCGCGTCCTAAAGAGCTGTGCGGTAAGCAGCGCAATGCTGACTGGGCGGACTATGAACAGCGTGGCCTTTCTATACTTGGTAAACGCACTATTTGCGCCTTATGTCCTAATCAAGAGAAATGCCACTGGAAAGATCAATTTGGTGATGTTTTGCGCGGCACCCAAGTGCTCTTCGCTACCCAAGCCCATTTGACAAATGACTTGAATTTTATTGCTCGAATGAAAGCTAAGTGTGAAGCTCAGAATGTACTGGTTATTTTTGATGAAGCGACGGTATCGCTAACACCATATAGCCGCACTATCACGCAAGAAGAAATAGCGAACCTAATCTTCTGTTTGTGCGAATCAGACATCTCTCAGAAGCGCAAGGCCGCCAGCGTGTTTGCCTTGCAAAGCCTACTCAATGCAGCAACAGATGACCTGAGAGAGCCTGACGTATGGTCTATGCCCTCGATCTATCCGACGGAAATCCGAGAGCTGGTTACTATTGGGGAGCGCCACTGGCCGGGAGAATTCCGCAACATTCACTTTGACCTGCAAGCACTGATGAATTCGCCTTTAGATTCACGCGAGAAAACCGAGTTCGGTGATATACGCTTTTCTGCAACACCACTTGCGGCGGACTGCGATGTTCTACTCTACAGCGGCACGACTCATGAAACATTGCTGAACCATAAGCTGGGGCTTAATTTTCACAATTTCTATCAGGACACAGCCTTTAAAGGCGATGGTACTCAGTGGCTGAATATTGCCTCTTCTCTGGGTACATCTGGTCATTTCCTGAAGAACTCCCCACAGATATTGGACTTTTTTCTTGAGTTAACTCTCAAGCGCATCCGGGAAGGTAAACGAGTGCTGCTGATCTCAAAGAAAAAGCATAAGCAATATTGCATTGATACGCTGAATGAGATGCTAACCGTCCGTAGTATAGATGATGTTCAAATCGTCGATGGCGAAGAATACGATTCCAATGGCACCATCACTCAGATACCAGTCATCCACTACGGTGTAATTGGCATTAACCAGTTCGAGCAATTCGACTGTGCTTACTGTCTGAATAGCTACTACGTTACCAAAACCATATTAGCGAATGCCCTACAAGACATGCGAGCCAGTGATGAGCAGCTGGAAATGGAAATCAAAGTACTGCCGAACCCTCGCCGCCGTCATGCCCGCATTGCTGACAATAAGTACCGATATACCGATGTAGCTCAACTGACTGACCCGATGTTGCAGACCCTAGAAATGGGCACCGTGATACAGGCTGTAGGCCGAGTGCGTCCTTTCACATCGCCATGTGAGGTTATTACTTTCCAGAACAATCCGCACCCTAACTATCAGTACGATGCTGAGTTCAACAATCTGGCAGAAATACGCGAGCACTTCGGCATTGATAGTCAGCGCGCACGAACAACTGGTACTAAAAAGCAAGAAATACAGCAACTTAAACAACAAAGCTTAACACAAAAGCAAGTTGCTGAGCAGTTGGGTATAGGCGTTCGCACCGTCCGTCGCTACTGGAGTGGCCAAAAGTCCTAATAAAACCATTTTTATAGGGTTGCTGGCCACCCGGAGGCCCTACGTTTCCAAGAGAGAATATTGATTATGAATTTATTGCCCGCACTAGCAAAACGATTTAACGAAGCCGAATTCGAGCCAAAGAAAAGTGCTATTATATTGCCAATGCTGCCACCACTAGATTCAGCGGCGGTGACGTACATTGGAACCCAAGAAGACTTGGAAGATCTGATACATCTAGCTCATCAGTTGCCATTGACCGGCGTGTCACTAGACTTTGAGTTTAAGTTCAGCCGCCTCGCAATCCCACTTCGAGGTAACAAGCAAAAACAGGATATCCGAAGTATTCAACCCCTATTGATGGCTGTTACTTTGATGACCAACACAGGCAATCAGTTGCATCTTCACAATTATGTTATTGATTTAACTAAACTCAAAGATACGAAACGACTTCAGCCATTACTTGATCTACCCACGACCTATATCGCCCACCATGCCAAAGCCGAGTTACATTGTCTCTGGCAACTGGGTCTGACTGAGCCTCGCACTATCTGGGACACCTGTATCGCCGAGAGAGCACGATATCTGGGCCTGCATGTGTTTGACAATGATCAGGTATTTGATTCAGAGAACGCAGAGATTTGCGCCAGAGCAGAGCACGCTGAAAACAATCGGATCCGTTATGCATTGAATACCGTGGCGAGCCGCTATGATATTCACCACCGATTCAATTTGGTGAAATCAGACTTGCAGCACTCCTTTATTGACTATGACAGTGGAGAATTTACCAGCGAGCAGATCCACTATGCAGCTGAAGACGCTATTGTTGCAGCAAAGCTTTACCTTTCTCAGATGCAGCAGTTAACCCTCCAGGGAAGTTACCACCACCTTATCACGGTGGAGATGCCCTGGACCATCACCAATGCAGCCATGGAGTGGCATGGGGTGAGTGTTGATCGGGAAAAATGCAACGCTGTGCTCAATGCCAGTACGCCTAAGCTGGAAGCGCTCAGAAGTCAGCTGGCACAAATGGGGTTAGACAATCCCAATAGTCACCAACAAAAAGAAACGTTTTTCCGTCAACTCAACTTACTCGATCATTTTAACAAGGGCGGCAAATACAGCTTCAAGTTACAACTATTGAAAGATCTGGCCCATATCCACCCTGCTATCGGCCTACTGGCTGAATTTAGCAAGGTTCAAGCCATTGAGAGAGATATACTGCTTCGGCCTACTATTATCGGTTCCGATAGTCGCGTGCACCCAGAGCACAAACAGCTGGAAGTCGTAACCGGGAGACAATCTTGTGCCAGCCCGAACCTGCTCGGACTACCTGGCGCAATGCGCCCACTCATCATCCCGAAGACAGGAAATGGAATCGGTGAAGCGGACTATTCCCAGATTGAAGTCGGCATCACAGCTGCGGTCTACAGCGATAAGAATCTGATTGCTAAGTTCAACGCGGGGGATATCTACACAGTCATGGCTCAGGAGTTCTATGCCAACGACCTGGATGACGAAGATCGGCAATGCGATTCCGACACTTTCAAGCATAAGCACAAAGACAAGCGGGATATCATGAAAACATGTGTACTCGGTATTCTGTACGGCCTATCCCCCTTCGGACTGGGTAGCCGTCTTGAGATATCAGAACTCGAAGCCAAACAGTTGATGAATCGGTTCCTAGCTATGTTTCCTACCCTGAAACACATGATGGAAACCGCGCCACAACAAGCAGCATATCGGGGTTGTGTGAGCACCAGTACCGGATTACATCGCCACCGTTCTAATAGCGGTGCACTAAGCCGCCACGAGACAAACTGGATGGTGAATATGCCTGTTCAAGGAACAGCTGCCGCTCTGTTTAAGATCGCGGGGAATCGACTCTACCAACTTTACAAGCCCTATGGTGCTAAGCTGATCTTGGCTATGCATGATGCCTTTATCTTCGAAGCCCCATTAGACAAGATGCCAGAGGTTGGACGATTGACAATCGACGTGATGATTCAGACTGTGGTTGAATTCTTCCCTGAACTCAAGCCACGCATCGACCTGAATGACTCTGCCACTCATTGCTGGACTAAAGATGGGGATGCAGGCAGTGTTGAACGTTGGATTGCAGAGCGTTAACAGTATATGGAGGGGTTAGCAATGCTACCCCCACAATCAGCCTTTAGCATCTGATTACGACTATTCAGAACCCGCGTAATATTTTAGTAATTCACCTGGCTTTTTGATCTTGCTGAGCCAACGATTTACCGATTTTGATTTATCACCCTGACCATCTGACAAATTAAATTTATCGATGATTTCATACACTAACTGTGTTTGCGCATACTCTTTTTCATCGTTGGTCATGTGGTAGAGCCAGCCTTTTAAGAACACCAGCTTAACTGTTTCCTGAGACAGGTAGACTTTTTCCATGTCTTGTTTGTCTGTCGTGCTCTCTGCCTTCTTTTTACGCCCAGCCTTACCAAGCTGGTTAGCTAAGAAAAGATCGGGACACTTTACCTGTCTTTTCTTCTTCGTTGATCTTTCCTGCACTTGCTCTTCTTCAGCTTTCTCTATCAAAGAGTAAATCAGAGGGAGCAAGCGCTTAGCTTGATTTAAGGTCCATAACGATTCATGCTCTTTCAGGAAGTGAGTCAAGTTGAGCGCCAGTACTGCAAAAACATGGTGCCCTCGGATTTTCGTATCTGACGTAAGATCTTTTGTCACCTCCGATACGGTCCCTTTATCAACACAGTACTGCGTCAATTGAAACCAACTTTCTTTGCTTCTCTCTAAAGCAAGCTCATATGGCGGCACAAATGGCTTTGTCGGTTCATCTTCGTCAATAAGCGCCATTATTTCTGAAAACTCAATACTGGATACCATATCTGATACCAAGGTATCGATGCTTCGCAACGCTTTGCCTATCAGCTCATACAGCCGCTCATCTTGCTGGCTATGCTCAACAAGTCTCGGAAGAACATTCATCACGATCGAGAAGTTTCTCTCACTCACATTCAGCAAAAATTTGCAATGCTCAGTACAGTGGCGAAGATAAAGCTTCATCAAGGATCCATAAAACAGATCTAACTGAGACCAGCCGTACGCTTCTGTTCCAGGTAAGTGTGTTCTTTTATGTTTTGGATGGAATACGTCCAGATCATCTCCGTACAACTTTTTCATAGTAATAATATCTGGATCGCTGCTACTGATTATGTAACCCATTGCCCCTCTCTTTTCCCAGCCAAATCAAAGGCGCATAGTACAGCAATTGGGAATGACCACCAATCCTATTACATGACTTTAAAAGACTCTTAACCACGTGGTATCTCCAACTCCGTGGCGATTGCTGCTGGCGTGTATGGCGGCTCAAACTTAGTCAAGATGTATAACCAAGGCGATCTATACACAGCCATGGCGCAAGAGTTCTTTTGTGATGAGTTAGAATCAGAATGCCGCAGCTGCGATTCGTCGGCCTTCAAAGAAAAATATTCTGAGAAACGATCCATCATGAAGCAATGCACACTTGGCCTAATTTACGGTATCACCAGCATTGGAATAGCGAAAAAACTCAATATCAGTGTCAACAAGGCCTCGGAACTGATGAATAAGTTTCTATCGATGTTTCCCGAACTACAAAAAGCCATTGAGAGAATGCCCCAGTATGGCGCTCTGCGAGGCCATGTAAGCACTGCAACGGGATTGCACCGATACCGCCAATTGGACGCTAAGCGCGGCCATACTGAGAAAAACTGGATGGTGAACATGCCAGTGCAAGGTACAGCTGCGGCACTGTTCAAAGCAGCCGGAAATCGACTTCATCAATTGTATAAAGGTTACGACGCCAAATTGATCGTTGCGATGCACGATGCCTTTGTTTTCGAAGCACCGAAAAAACACCTAAGCGCAGTCAGCGAGTTAACTGCACAGATCATGACCCAAGTAGTGCAGGAGATGTACCCTCAGTTGAAGATAAGAGCCGATATCAACATAAGCCAACCAGATTGTTGGACCAAAGATGGTGATCCGAACACACTTGATGTGTGGCTAGCTAAATGACCAGAACTGGACGCAAGGCCTAATGGATTTAGTATTAAGGTTTTGTGTCCACTTTTTCTGTTTCTCAAATAGTGATTAGTGGGCAAATCGATACTTAGTTGATTGGATAGCTCTCTTAGTGGTACCAATTCCCTAGCACACTTATGCCCCCTTTTCTTGTTATCACTGAAGCTAATTAATTTCTCTTGGATGAAAGTTCCCCTTACCCAAAGTTTTCCGAGGGCGCGTCGAAGTAAGCAATTTAAAAATTATGCGTCATTTTGTAATCTAAGATCCAACAACTCTCGTTAACCTATTGATTATCAAATGAACTATGATTGGAAAGGCTGCATGATAGGAGTATGAAAAGCTGCTAAAAGAGTTAAAAGCATTCTATAGTGGAGAAATAATGTTCGAGTTTCAGAGAAATAAAGCAGAATATTTGTATCACCATACAAAAAGTTATACCGCGATTAACTTTATCCTCAAGAATAACGTTTATTTTAAAATGCAATCAAGTGTGTATACTATATGCCGTTCAATGGGGCTAAAAATAAAGGAACTATATGTTTAATAATAAATTACTTTTAGTAGGGTTGTCGTTAGCTGCGTTGGGTGGCTGTACATCTGTTCAATACAATGGTTCGCCAGCGAACTCGGTCACTAAAGTTGACTATCCATCTGTTGGTGAAGTTAAAACAGCTTATGTCGGAGACCATTTGGTTAGCAAAGGCACAATGGCTGAAATGAGCGTATTACGCGTATCAAGCATGATTAAAAGTTTGGCGTATGACATACCTCAGGGTGACTACAATCAACTCGGATACGATAACAAGCAACAGTTTTTCTCTCCTGTTGGCGTTATTAAAGCGGCATTAGCGGACCCTATACAGGGCATTGCCGTAGAAAATAATCAACAAAATGAAGTTTGTTTTGTAACCATCTTTGGTGCGAAGTCTTGTGTAGATGATGCTTATGGTAAGTTTACTATCACTAAGAAAATGTCCCAGTTCCAAGACAGTTTCCAACAGACTTTGATATACAGCGGTAAGGTAGGAAATAAAATCAATATTAGTTACCGTGAGTTTTCCAATGACATGGCAAGACCAGCTTTTAATAATGAAGCAGAGTATGACCTAAGTGAGTCGAATCAAATTGGTTATAAGGGCGCTGTGATTGATGTTTTGGAAGCCGACAATACCAAAATTACATATCGGCTTATCAGAAACTTTCCAAACTAAATATTAGCCCACGAAGAGGTATAGTTTTTGGGAATGGTTGTACAGACTCAGATATATCTTCAATTTGATCTGCTCCAGTCAGAGTGGACACTGAACTTAAGTGAATTTTCCATACTTGAAGTTATTCGTGTTTTGCTACTTTAAGTAGAAACTCTAAGTAACTTCTGTCCAAAAATAATTTGGAGACACTCAGAACTCAAAAATCAAGTGTAATCACTGCGTGAACGAAAGTGGACGACATTCCTTAATGAGTCATTTACTAAGGAAACACGTCCACTTTTGTGAGCCTCATTGCCCCTTAACAAAAAAAAGCAGAGGGTTCTCCCCTGCTCTTCTGGCGCTCAGTCAATCATCTATAACCTCGTCGGCGACAATACCGATCAAAAACCCAGCAACTCCACCAGCTAAAGCACCGTAGGCCCCATAGTACCTAGCTCCGAGAGCTGCACCTATTTTCGCTGCACGAATACCTGTGTTCTTTTTGGATTGGGATGACGATTGTGAAAAGGTTCTGCTTTGCATGTTTGCCTCTTTTATATATGAAAAAGGACCATGCTCAGTAAAGAACATGGTCCTCTAATTTTTTGTAACACTGCTTAGTGAGAGTGACCACACACCTGACAGCTACCATCATCATAAGCACGCTCACCGCATGCCGGACAGGTTGTTACTAGGGTTGTGATTGATTTAATCGTCATATAAAGACTCCTTATTGTTTATTGGATGAAGTAATGGGGTGTTGCGAAGCTCATTGATACCTCGGCCTAGAGAGTCCAATTCGAAACCGATGTACCTTGAGCCAAGCTCCGCAACGAAACTTATTGTGCTTTACCTTTAGGGGTATCTAGACCGCATTTCGCCACATCCATGACTTTGCCATTCATGGTTCCACAGGCATCGGCATACCACTCAATACGTGGGCCAGACTGAGAGTAAACTTGTTTACCTGCTTTCCCATTCCAGGATTTTTCTATCTTCGAAATGTCAGCCGGATTACCGCCGAGCGTACCGCCAGCGAATGATGATGTGGTAGCGAATAGACACGTTAGACCTAGCAGGATGATTGATTTTTTCATTGTGTTGTTTCCTTGAATACGTCATGACGCCATCGGTAAAGGCACCGAAAGCGAGAATGGTTAATAGTTTAAAGAGGGTGATCGACAGGTAGTGTCGAGACGAGTGAATCAATTTCACTCAAGTTATATATGCCTTGTCAGACATACGCTGTGGCGACCAATAAAAGCTATAGCAATATCAGTAACCTTATGAAGTTTAGCTAGAAATAATCGGATTCTCTCAAAGCACGACATGCCCTGACGAGTGGTCTATCTAAAATGCGTAGCATGAAAGAACACGACACCCTAGCGAAAAGACTTGGTATTATTTTGACCCGTTTGAATACGGGAGAACGGCTATATCTGGAAGAATTGAGGCGAGAGTTCGGTGTGAGTGAAAGAACCCTGCAGAGGGATTTCAATGAGCGATTAAATTACCTCCCTATTCAACGCGAAGGTGCATGTTATTTTCTTGATCCAAAAGTCTTGGGTAAGCAGACTAACCACGAAATATCAACATTACTTGCCAACATGGGACTCGACACCCTGTTTTCAGGCAAGCACTACCTGAGTAACGGAGTGCTTAACAACAAACCGACGACGCCGTTTCTATTCAAGAACCCACGGATTGAAGACATCAGCGAAAACGCTTCTATGTTCCAGAAACTTATCGAATCGGTTCAACTACGGCACGTAATCAGCTTTGTCTGCGATGGACAGGCCTATGATCAGTTCCACCCATACCGGTTGGTGAACGATAGAGGACTCTGGTATCTCGCCGGAGCACACAGAAACCGCCTAGATTTACTCAGAGTTGCCAGAATTTCCGAGTTAGTCCGATATGAGGACAAATACTCTCCCGATACTAACGTCGAGCAGAGCATCACTGGTTGGCGATCAGATGTTGAGTTAATAACTCCTGTTGACGTGGTTATACAGATTCGGGGACGAATTGCCGATGCCTTCTTCAATGAAAGCACCGACCATGATTTTCGAATGTTGAAAGTACTGGATTCCGGAGACGTATTAGCCTGTAACCAAACCAATAACATTCCACACTTGCTTCGTCAGCTAAAGGCGTGGCTTCCTGATGCAGAGGTATTGTCACCCGACTGGTTGCGGTACCAGTTGAAGCAAGAACTTCAGATCTACCTGAACACCGTCATGTAAAAGCCACAGTTCCTAGTCAATCACCGTCTAAATCTTGGTGTTGGCTGACATCTCCGTCGTAGACACCCCGCTACATAATCAAGCCGCGAGTTACCCAACTCCTCGGCCCTAGCCTTGAACATTCCAGTATGAGCCATTTTCTTGTCTTTCCATGCTCCGCATACAAAGCCCTTGACTTGATGGAATCGTAGACTGATACCGAATAAGGGAAAACTTAAAACGTTGCTATTTTTTAGTACATCCTAATAAACTAATAAATAACCCGCTAGGGGCCGAATTGTTAATAATATATAGCTATTGAAATTACAGATTCAATCACCTCTGGCTATCGTTAGAGTGCATCACGTTTAACGAAAATTGTCCGTTTGGCGATCCATTACCCTTCCTCATTGCCAGTAATAGTAATGGGGCCGGAATAGCCGATTACTAATCCGTCCCCCATCAACCGGCCAGTTCACCTTATAACAATGTGATTTAGGCTCCGTGGCCGCTTTGACCTTCCACAAACACAACGCACCTGTTTTCAGCCCTTGCTTTTACATGTAGCCATGAGTCGAACGCTAACTTTCTCGGGAATTTTCCCTGACAGTTCCAACTACTGATTTGACACAAGGTCATTCAGATCTCCTCCTTTGGCTTTGAAGTTCAAGGATTTTCTAATCCCTTGGCTCGGTGACCAGTAATGAAAAGGCAAAAGCCATCGCACCTTGTTTTCACTGGCATGATGGCTTGTCCAATGTACAGACCAGAGCAACGTGAAAATTTCTCCTGTTCATTTCTTGTCCCGGTCTGGTCGTTCCTTCAGTCCACAGTTAGCTTAACGTCATCGTAAGCTTCCATTGCTACATAGCTGATAAAGTTAGCCTGGTAAGTTTTAAAGAAGTCCTGCACATCTGGCCTGCTTAGTGGTACTTCGCCCATGAACCGGATGAAAGCGACATCGTGAGTCACATCGAAATCAATTTCTTTCTCAAGTTCAGAGTAAAGGCCAGCATAGGAAAAGTCAGTCAGGTAAGCCAGATGCCAGCAGTTATCTTTTTTCTCAAAACGTAGCTCTACTGGGTGAAATCCTCCATCTTCGGGTGTATATAAACTATCACGGTAATTAAGCGTAATTGCGGTAACGTCATTGTTGATTTGATGTTTACTGACTTCTTCATTAATTAGTTGTTTAAAAGCATCAGACACAGGTAGCCCTAGCTTTTCGCCATAGGTCAGTTTCATAATAATTTCTCTTTGATTTTTCGAGGATTGCGCTCTTGATTAGTGCGCAGTATGAAAGGGGTTTATGCGGTAGTTTCGGTGGAGGTGTCAGCGTCAACTAATGCGAGCAGTTGATCACGACGTTCATCAAAATTTGTCGACAGAACGTGAAGAAACAGACTATTCGGCGCAGCCTTTATTAGTCCAATCGTATCAGATCTCAGTGCACTAGCTGTAAACGAGGGATTATTAGCACTTCCGCCGATTATTGCTGGTTTTAACACTGTACTTTTAAATGATTTATCTTTGTACTCCTTAAGAATATTTATCAATTTTCTTATTGAAATGAGTTCTTTGGTAAATAAGCCCCCACTATCATTGCCCGTTAGCTTTAGATGCAGTTCTTCATCTTCTATTGTTTTGACCAAGTCGAAATAAATGTAACTCTCGCTCTTTGGACTAAGCTTTTTAGCTTTCCCTGATAGCAAAGTGGCAGTATTCTCACACTCTATTGCTTCCTGATTACCTTGGTCTTGTGTCTCTTGTACTTTCTCCGGTTCCATTCCTGTCTGTAAGTTTTCTTCCATAACTTCTACCTCGCTATCGGCTTTATTTTTATTACTGGCGGTTTTGCGGGACATAGATATTTATCCTTATTGTTTGGCTTGAGTTATAGCGACTCTGCGTGCGGTAACAAAACCTGTACAGGGTGAGACGTATTTGATGTCGGACTAACTAAATAAACGCCGCCCCCTGCTGATGTGATGATGGCAAGGGCAATGATAAAATCCGTGTCAGTACTGTTAATAAGGTAAACCGTTTCGGGGTAGTTTTGTACAAAACGAATAAGATGCTGAACACTCTCTGGTTGCTGATTAATGGATTCATCCGTATCTGACTCTTCGATTAATATCAGGCTAGTGCTAACCTCTTGCCAGAATTCAGCAGTAATTACATCATCAAATTCGAATGGTTCAGTCATGTGGTGTCGTAAAGCTGCTATCGTCTCTTTCGATAATGGTAGAGAGTCAAGCTCATTGAATTGTGTGATTATTTTCATTTTCAAAACTCCATATATAAGAAAGCCCGAACTCATTCGTTGAGTTCGGGCTTGATATGTTGATTTAATATCGAAGCGATTAGGCTTCGTCGATTAATTGGATTAGAACTTGCGAAGATTGACGAAGAGACTCATTCCCAGCTCTCGCATAACGCATTGTGCTACTAATGGACTTATGGCCGAGAAGTTGCTTTAGCACACCAACATCAACGCCTGCAGATATAAGTGATGATGCATAAGAGTGACGTGCTGTATGAAAAACGATCTGATCGGGTTCTTTAAGCATCAATTCTTTTTTGATCTTGTTGAACAAATGTCGAGGTTGGCTGATGTGTGACTTTTCTTTTTGCCCTGGAAATACATATGGGTTCCCCTTCTTCTTGAGCCTTAGCAAAAAACGAAACTCTTGAATCGCCTGGGGTGTAAGCTGGATCTGGTGTTGAAACCCATTCTTTGAGTCTTCCCTTGGTATACGCATCACACCATTTTCAAGGTCAATATTTGGCCAACGAGCAGCCCTGAGACTGCGTTCTCTGCATCCCAGCATGAAAAGCAGAATAATAAACCGGCTACGAATAGGACAATAATCCGGTTTTCTTAGCTCTTCGAAAATCCGTTTTATCTCCTGAGGCGATAGCCATCGCTCCCTAGCTCCTGTTTCTGGAAACAACTTAACACGAGCCGCAACGTTGGGAATGGAGTACTCTTCTTCTATCATGCGGCCCATTAGCTTGAGCAAACATAACACACGGTTAATTGTTGAACGACTTAGCTTCTTACCACGTAAATGAACCTTATCCATCAATCCTGCAACCATGGACTGTATGTGTGAAACTTTAAGCTGGTCATAACTGATATCCCAAATATCAACACAGTGGTTAAATCTTGCTATATCATGACGCCAGCTTTTCTTGCGTGACTTAGAAATTTTAATGAAGTGATTGTTGAAGTATTCAGATACAGTAGGTATGTCTGGTTTGACGGTTGAGTTTTTTGGATCTATTCCTTCAGCAACCATTAGCTTAATACGTTGCGCTTGCTTCCTTGCATCCGCCAAGGAAACTTCTGGAAACGTACCAAGAGATAAAGAGCCTTTTTTACCATTCAAAGTATATCGAACCAACCACTTCTTTCGCCCATTTTTACCAACCAGAACCTTGAAGCCCGATAATTCGGAACAGGAATACTCTGCTTCAGTGGACCGAGAATTAGGATCATTGGAAGGTAAGCTAGTGATCTTAGCCGTAGTGAATTTAAAACGTTTCTCCATATTAAGTGAACCTCTTTACTGGCTTACTCAATAAGAATATATGTCTAATTTTTGTACTAATCCGGAAGAAAGTCGGACACGAAGCCTAATGTAATACAGACAAGTCAGGCTTCACATCTATTCCAGGTTACTGACAAAGAAAGTTCAACTGTTTTACTCTCTCAACGTATCGTACCAAAAACTACCTTCAGGTGTTTTCCGGTCATTCCCTACTTTAATAACGGTAATTCCTGAATGGTCTTTCAACCCGAGATTCCGCAGCCAATTTAGGAATAAACTGCTTCATACAGAACACCAAGAAGCTTAAGCAGCCGAGTCTGATG
>NZ_JAWOWF010000070.1:0-16428 GCF_033340295.1 Vibrio sp. 1401 | reverse complement strand
TGAGTTTAAAAGCGAGGGAGTAATCGCGCTGAGTTCTTTTAGTTGTTGATTTCATAACACTCTCCAATTTTGGGGGTGGAAAGTGTCAACCTTATTTAGGACGGCACACAGCTCTTGAAAAAAGCCGCGCATTTGTGCGGCTTTTTTGATCGATCCTCTTTGCACTTGAGTAGTTATACTTATTGAAAACAAGGGGAGGGGAACAACACCATGAAAGGATTACTGAAACTCGCCGCTCTCGTTAGCTTTCTCTCCATGAATTCGCTTGCTCTTGCATCTGAGTGCCCTGATATTCTTCAAGGTAAGCAAAGGTTGTTAAACTCAACGGAAGAAGTCGATCTATGCGAAAGCTTTAAGGGAAAGACACTACTAATCGTCAATACAGCAAGCCAGTGCGGCTTCACTCCTCAGTTCGAACAGTTAGAAACCCTCTATCAAACTTACAAAGACCAAAACTTCACCGTTATCGGTTTCCCGAGCAATGACTTTCGACAAGATAGAGGAAGCGAAACAAACACAGCGAAAGTCTGTTATCTCGATTACGGGGTCACCTTTCCAATGATGGCTCGCTCTTCAGTATTAGGTGTAGATGCGAACCCAGTCTTCAACCAGATTACTAACCAAGCAGGCATAAAACCAAAATGGAACTTCTACAAGTTTCTAATTAGCTCTGAAGGTAAAGTTATTGCGACTTTTCCAAGCTCCACATCACCGACAAGTACTACGCTTACCAATATGATAGAGCAACAATTATAAGGTGACGACCATGACAACACGCTCAACCATGCTACAACTCGGTTACTTAGGCCTAGTTCCATTTGTGTTTAGTTTAGGGCTGATTTTCGCTGACATCTCACTCTTCAATTTAAGTGGTCAGCAATTTTTCATCGCATATAGCGCCGTTATATTAAGTTTTTTATCCGGCATCCTTTGGGGTAATGGCATTGAGCATTACTACCATCGCCTTAGCCGAAATATATTAATTCTCAGCAACCTTTTTGTCTTACTGGCTTGGGGCGCATTACTGCAGGGCCACAAACATTACGCAGTCGCAACCCTACTCTTAGCAATTGGGTACCTTGCTGTTTGGTATGCAGAAAAGCTCGTGAGGAAAGTCGAACAAGACGCCGAGCCCAAGGGATATCAAGGAATGAGGAGCAAACTGACCTTCGGCGTAATCGTAATGCACGGATTGGCTTTAGTTTCATAACCTGGTCTGTCCAGTACTAAGATCACAAAAAAACGTCTTTTTATAAAACAATGTTCATTTCGTGAATGCACACATATTTTGAACACTGTTTTGTTTCATTTATGAATCAATCCACATATAAGTAATTCAAAGCATTCACAAAGGATATGAATATGTTTTTTCGCAAACTTTTGTTTAGCACTGCGATGATCAATGCAACGACAGGTTGCGTGTCTTACCAGGCACAACAAGCCGCCGCTCAAACAGTAAATAATACAGGCGCTGTGCTTACCAATGTGATTAAAACCACGATTGCTCAGCCATGTAATGTTGCAATCACTGCTGCTAGCTTGTTTTATCCGCATGCCATATTTATGACTAGTGTTCCAACTCAAGCATGTACAAGCGTTCTTAGATAATACGAAAGTGATAAGCATAAAAATGGCGACTCTACCGTCGCCATTTTTAAGCATCAATGCTATTTACAGTTACAGCGTCAATAAGTAATTAACTAATTGATTGTACTCGTCGTAAGTACGAATTTCGTTGGCCAAAACAATGTATTTATTGTTCACAACCACACCCGGAACCCCTCTTAACGTGCTGGCAGAGAATTGCTTATCAAAACCTTTCTGCATTGAGTTTACGGCGAAACTGTTGTACGCCGCATCAAACTTCTGACCTTCTACGCCATTATCAACGAAGAGTTGTTTCAGCTCAGCTTCGTCTTTTGGCGCTTGTCGCTTTTGATGAATTTGGGCAAACATGGCAGGAATCATTGTATCTTCAACTCCTAGCGACACCATCGTCGCGTAGGACTTGGCCATCGGAATCGCCATATCTCCGCCCATGAACCCCACATGCACCTTTTCAAACTTTGCCTCTTTTGGCAGAGCAGGTTTTAAACGCTCAATAAGCGACTCAAACTTGTAGCAATGTGGGCAATAAAAAGAAAAGAATTCCGTCACAACAGGTTTCGATGCTTTCTTTACATCCAGAACTTTGTAGTGCTTCCCTTCTTCAAATTGCGCTGCATGAGCGGTAAAAGTCAGTAAAAGTGCACTACATAAGGCAAGTAGTTTTTTCATTGTTTATTTCCTTGTGGCATTCAAATGCCAAATCATTTCATTTGGTAAAAAGGGGTAAACCCCAAGTAATTTGAGATGAGGAATTAAACAATCGGAGGACGATAAAGCTTGGTGATCACTGTCACTACTTTTTCGACTAGAGGCCTACCAATCAAAGCAAGGCTATAAGGAAGAAGCAGTAAGTCGTTTTGAGATAAGTTGGCGGGAATTTTGACCATGCAGGAAGAGCTACAACTCGTGTGAGATTGTTGTGCCTTATTGATGGCTGACTCATCGTGATGTGATTCTACGCAGTCGTCATTGACGCCAAGTTGTTTGTGCAGAGCAGCCTGTTGAACAATAAGATCGCGTACTTCAATTGTTTTCATCGGAGCGGAAGCCTGCGCCACAGGAGCGACACTACTCAAAAGCATAGCAACTAAGCAAACTATCGCAGTCAACAATGTACGGTTAAACTTCAACATAGCTACATCAAGGAAAATGGTGATTTAAGATAATACATGATAACGGTTTGACTTCAAGATACGGACTCTCGGCTCGCTAACAAACTCTGTTCTTTGACTATTTTAGGCTAGTGAATTTTCTCTCTAACGCTCCCTCAGTACACGAAACCAGCACAACGAGCTATTCACCGTTCGGATACTCCCCTCATCAGATACCAGCAACAATTCTATAAAACTTGAAATCATTATGAAACACGAGTAATAGTTAGAACAGTTTTTGTACGAACAAGGAAAGATCAATGCTTAAAAAAAGATTCTTTAAGACAAAAGATGAAGTCGAAGTCACGTTCGAGCTAGATAAAGATCAGTGGGACTCTGTCCAAATTGCTGGAGACTTCAACAACTGGCAGCCAGAACCGATGAAATTAGTGAAGAAAAGTCGTCAGTTTAAATTTAAAACCCGCTTACCTAAAGCGCAGAATGTTCAGTTCCGTTACTTGCTCGATGATGCGAAGTGGGAAAATGACCCACAAGCTGATGCTTACGTTCCAAATGTTTTTGGCAGCGACAACAGCGTCGTGTGTACCACCGAATAAGCGGTAATTTCGCTTTAAGATTCCATACCTAGGCGCAAACGTTGCGCCTTTTTACATCTCCCGAAATGTGATTGGTGATTAGATTTAAATCATTAATTGGCAATTTTATCCAATTAACTCATCCGATAACCTTATTCTGAGAAAGCTTTATTTGAAATAATTCGTAAATTTGTTTAAGTTCCATTGATATTAAATATTGTATACATCACTTAAATGAACGCACAACAAATCAAACCATCTCTAATCATTGTGGAAGACGATCCCAAATTACAAACTATGTTGGGTGAGTATTTTGTTGAACAAGGTTTTCAGGTCAAATGTATCGACAATGGGACGGACGCACCCAATGCGATTATTGACACACAACCAGACGTGGTGCTGTTAGATTTGATGCTACCCGGGCAAGATGGTCTGAGTGTATGTCGTCAAATCCGAGAATGCTACAAAGGCAAAGTGTTGATGCTGACAGCAAGTGATGATGACTTCGATCATGTCGCCGCATTAGAAATAGGCGCAGATGACTTTGTTACTAAACCCATCAAACCTCGCGTATTGCTGGCTCGTATTCGCATGCTATTAAGAAGAAAAGAGGCGGCGCCTACCGAGTCCGAAAACGGCCTACAAATTGGTGTTCTGTGTTTAAACCGGTTGCGTAAATCGTGCGTAATGAACCAAGAAGAAATTGCGCTGACAGACGGCGAGTTCGATTTGTTGTGGGTTCTTGCTACGCATGCTGAAAAAACACTATCACGTGAGTGGCTGACCAAAACACTGCGTGGTATTGAATACGATGGCACAGACCGAACCATTGATAATCGCATAGTGACACTGAGAAAGAAGCTAGGCGATGCTTCTTGCTCACCACAAAAAATCATTACCGTTCGCGGCAAAGGCTACCTATTTATGCCTGATGCATGGAATGAATAATGAGACGGATTTATCTGGAAAGCTTTGTTGGCCTTATCATTCTGTTTATGGCTAGCTTGTGGGGATACGAGTTCTTAGTTTATGAGATCAACACAGATTATGACTACCTATTACAAGAGCATGAGGGTCAAGCTTTTCACGATCTGATCTATCCTATCTATAAAGAACACGGATTAGAATATACTCAACAACAGTTGGAACAATTTGCCACATCAAGCCATCGTTTGTTGGTGCCTCATACGCTTGAAGAGCTTCCAACAGACATCAAAAAGGCGTTTGAAAGTGATACCTCCGTTAACGTCGCTTACGATGAAGAAAGGGATATCTGGTTCCGCCTAGATGCGAGCACGCCTATCTTTAAAATGAGCGATAATCCGAATAGCCCTGTGGTTAAAGCAGCCAACTTTGATGACAATATCGTTTGGTTGTTCTTTTTAGCTGGATTCGCTCTGTATTGCATATTGTTGATCTGGTTCTTAAGCCGTCGGATTCGAGAGCTAGAGAGAGTGACCGTTGAGTTTGCCTCAGGTAACTTCAAGGCTCGAGCTAGTACCTCAAGCGCTAAGTCTGTTGGGACGTTAAACAAAAGCTTTAACACGATGGCCGATAAAGTATCTCGCTTGATCACTAGCAATAAAATGCTAACTAACGCCGTTGCACATGAATTGCGTACCCCAATCTTCCGCTTACAATGGCAAGCAGATTTGTTATCGGATTCAACCTTAACTGAACAACAGAAAAAGTATGTTTACAGTATCGTCGAAGACATTGACGAGATGGAAGAAATGGTTGAAGAATTGCTTTACTACGCAAAGATGGAGCGTCCTGACACAGCATTACAAACTCAAGAAGAAGTCGTCCTATTCAACTTAGTCAAAGAATTACGACAGAGATGGCAAAAAGAGACTACGCTCGCTATCTCGCTTCAAGAAGTAAACTCAGAAAACGTTCTCGCGTTTGCTGACCCAAAATTGTTAAAGCGAGCCTTAGATAACTTGCTGCGCAATGCAATGCGGTACGCAGATAAGCAGATTTTAGTGGAGATAAAACACGATCAGCACCGCTGCTTCATCAATGTTCATGATGATGGCATAGGTATTGAAGAAAAGCATTGGCCTCATCTATTCGAACCATTTTACAGCGCGGATGAATCTCGCAACAAAAAGACGAGCGGGTTTGGGCTCGGTTTGGCGATTGTCAGACAGATAATGGAGCTTCAACGTGGAGAAGTTTCGATTTGCCATAGCCCACTTGGAGGAGCTTGCTTCACACTTAGCCTCAAAAAATCAGACAGTTAACTTAACCTTCCTACCCCATTTACAGAAGACGACACTTCAATACACTCAAGCGACAGAGCCCAACAATAAAACAGTGTACATTTAATCCATAAGATTCACACACTAAATGGATAGTACTCATGTATAAATCTTTTATCCTGATTATGGCGCTTACTCCTACGCTTACAGCTTGCGCCTACAACCAAAAACCTGTCGTCGACATGACCAATGTCGACCCTAGTACATATGAACAAGACTTTCTTTACTGCCAAGGCTATGCAGAAAATGTCGACAAATCAGAGGCAGCGAAACCTGAAGCCACTAATGGGGCAGTTACAGGCGCATTGATCGGCGCAGCTGCTGGTGCGCTAGAAGACGGATTAGGTGGAGCGGCTGTCGGTGCTGCTGCCGGCGGTGCTGTAGGAGCTGGAGCTGGTGCTTTGAGTGGAACAAATGATTCAACCAAAACTCAATCTCTCGTATTGCGTAAATGCCTCCAGCACAAAGGCTATACCGTCTACGATCTTGATTAAATAAGCACTTTTCTTAAATTATCGCGCGATGGATTCTATTCACAAATGTTTCACGCTGTAACGATTAATCTCGTTACCTCTCTGGGATATGTGTTCCATCCCAATGCTTAAATAGTAAGGTCATATTTTGAAGCCAGGTAAAACAGGTATACGCCGTGTCATGGATGCGACCGGCTATTCATTTCAAGGATTGAAAGCCGCATGGACACACGAAGCCGCTTTTAGACAAGAATTGATTCTCGCCTTGGTGCTTTCCGTCTGTGCTTTTTTCCTTCCTGTCACCACATACGAAAGAGTGCTGATGATCAGTAGCCTGTTCTTGGTATTGATCGTCGAACTCATTAATTCCGCCGTAGAAGCGGTTGTCGACCGTGTTAGCGATGACTGGCACGAGCTCAGTGGTAGAGCCAAAGATATTGGCTCAGCAGCAGTATTTGTTGCGTTAACTCTTGCCCTTTTTATTTGGGCTTCGTTCTTGCTCTAATTTTTATTCAAGACACTCATTATGAAGACACATGATTTACAACAGAGAGGTATCTCTTACGTTACCTTTACTTTCCTGTTGGCGCTGTATTTCGCTCTCGTCGTAAATATCCCTATTTATAAAGAACTGATCGGCATCTTTACACACTTAGATAATGTCAAGATTGGATTTATTATCACAATACCAATTTTCTTTCTTGCCGCGCTCAATTTCCTTTTTAATTTATTTAGTTGGCCTTGGATCGGCAAGCCGTTCTTTATAATTTTAATCATTGTTTCAAGTATGGTGAGCTACGCAAGCTATAACTATGGCACACTTTTCGATTCTGGAATGATTGCCAATATTGTTGAAACCGATTCGAGCGAGGCGAGTTCTTACCTGAGTGCTCACTCTGTAATTTGGACGCTGATTATGGGAGTTATCCCAGCGATAATTGTCTTTAAGGTCAAGCTGCAATCTCAACGTCACCAATTACTGTACTTCTCTGTTACCAAATTAGTATCGATGCTGTCGTCGCTAGCTGTCATCGCCGTCATTGCCAGCGTGTACTATCAAGACTACGCATCTGTAGGGCGCAACAATAGCCACCTGAAAAAAATCATCATACCCACCCAGTTCGTTTATAGCGCGACCGGGTATGTGAAGGAAAAATATTTCACCACGCCAGAGCCATATCGAGAAATCGGCACAGATGCAAAGCAGTCAAATAGCGCCGTACAGCAAGCACAGCGCAAACCAACACTACTGGTTTTTGTCGTAGGAGAAACCGCTCGAACGCAGAACTACCAACTCAATGGCTATACACGAGAGACAAACCCTTATACTAGTAAATTGGATGTTATCTCATTTCAAGACGTCGCATCTTGTGGCACCGCGACTGCTGTATCTGTGCCTTGTATGTTTTCACAGCTCACGCGAAACGAGTTTGAACGCACCAAAGCGGATAACCAGGACAATGCTCTCGATATAATGCTGCGCGCTGGGGTTGACCTCATTTGGAAAGAAAATGACGGTGGGGATAAAGAAGTAGCCCACAAGATCAAGAAAATTGAAGTGGATCGAAAGCAAGTAAGCCCTATGTGTAATGGCCAAACTTGTTACGACATGGCGCTATTAGATCATTTTGATCAGGAAGTCGCGGATATGCACGGTAACCGAGTGGTCGCCATGCACCTTATAGGAAGCCACGGTCCGACCTATTTTCAGCGTTACCCAAGAGACAACGCCTTCTTTAAACCAGACTGTCCACGTGCAGATATCGAAAACTGTAGCATCGAACAAATAGTGAACACATATGACAATACAATACGCTACACCGATCTTGTATTGGCAGAAACCATCAAAAAACTTAAAGCGTTAGAGTCTGAGTATAATACCGCGCTAATTTATATATCGGATCACGGTGAGTCACTAGGCGAAAATGGATTGTTCTTACATGGTATGCCTTATGGCCTTGCACCAGATTTCCAAAAACGCGTTCCTTTGATCATGTGGCTGTCTTCGGGCTTTAAACAAGCGAAGCAGATCAATACCGACTGTTTGTATAAACAAGCACAGAATGCAGGCCAATACTCACATGATAACGTGTTCCACTCTTTATTAGGCATTATGGATGTACAAACTCAAGCCTACGATAGCAAGTTAGATATATTCAAAGCCTGCCGAGCCGTTTCCTAAATCATTCAATAAAGCCTGGCTCAAAGTGTGAACCAGGCTTTTTCTAACAAGGTATTTAAACTCATCGCCGCGCCAAGCGTTATACTGACAGTCCGCGATCCATACATCGAGAAAGGACTAGGATGAAAATTGGTATTATTGGTCTAGGGGATATCGCTCAGAAAGCATACCTTCCTGTTATCACTCAGCTTCCAAATATCGAACTTGTATTTTGTACCCGCAACCCAAACACACTTGAGAGCCTGGCTAAGCAGTATCGAATCTCAGAGATCTGCCAAGACTACCAGCAACTTCTACACTTTGGCGTCGATGCCGTCATGATTCATGCGGCAACAAGCGTACACCCTCAAATAGCGGCATTTTTTCTGCAGCATGGAATTCCAACCTTTGTCGACAAACCATTAGCGAATAGTGCTGATGACGTGGAAAAGCTGTACGACATTGCCGAAAAAGAGAGACAGCCACTCTATGTGGGCTTTAACCGTCGTCACATTCCACTTTACAACCAACATATGCCACAAGTGCAGCAAGGCAACATATATGACTTAAAGTCGCTACGCTGGGAAAAGAACCGTCACCAACTACCGGGGGATGTTCGTACCTTTATATTTGATGATTTTATTCACCCATTAGACAGCGTTAACGTCACAGCCAAAGCCGATCTAAAAGATGCTTATGTAACTCATCAACTTGAAGGTGATCAGTTGGCGCGTTTAGATATTCAGTGGCAACATGGAGATACTTTGCTCCACGCCTCGATGAATCGCCACTTCGGTATCACTACAGAGCGCGTTCAAGCTTGTTATGCAAACAAGGCAGTTGAGTTCGACTCCTTCGTTGAAGGCAAACTATGGCAAGCTAACCAAGAGCAAAAAATCAATTTGAAAGACTGGACGCCAATGCTGACGAGTAAAGGTTTCCATTCGATGTTGCTCGACTGGTTTGGCGTCGTTGAGTCTGGAAATATTGCTGATGAAGTAGTAACACGCAACATTGCCAGCCATCGATTGGCAGAGCAAATTTGTCAATATCTCGAGAAAGTTGTCTCTAGATAATGCGATTCTTGGCTATATGCTTGATTGAGTATTACGCTCTATACTAAAAAGACTTGCCTTAAGGAAGGCATTCATTCTCTGTTAAGACTGCGGCGATTATTCTATCAATCAGGTCAATGAGGGCACGGAAGCACACATCGACAAAACAGACGGTTTAGATTTGTTTTACGCTGCTCTCAGGTATCTGAATCATCACATTCAAGAATAAAGGAAATAGAATGAGAACACTTGGTAACATCATTTGGTTTGTATTTGGTGGCGTATTTATGGGGTTGCTATGGTGGTTTTTTGGTATTTTGGCCTTTATTAGCATCATCGGAATACCTTGGGGGCGTGCGTGTATCGTTATGGGTAATTTTTCCTTCTTCCCATTCGGTAAAGAGGCCATCTCACGCGATGAATTGACCAATGAAATGGACATTGGCACGAGTCCGCTCGGCGTTATTGGTAACGTCCTTTGGTTTGTATTTGCAGGCCTTTGGTTAGCTATCGGTCACGTACTTTCTGCCGCAGCATGCTTTGTCACCATAATCGGCATTCCGTTTGCGCTCCAACACCTCAAGCTAGCGGTTATTTCACTCGCACCAATTGGTAAAACGGTTGTATCGTCAGAAGAAGCTGCAATGGCTCGATACAACATCAATCGTTAGCAAAAAGCTAATGCGCTTTCTATCCTCTGGGCAGTCATGCTCAGAGGGTAACGCCCGTCAAAAGTAAGCCTATAATCGCTATCGCATATTCAATAATGGCTGATTGTATATTCATACCGTCACCTTTACGTTGAAGTTTATCCTAGCTCAGCACTGCTTTACTTTTATAATTAATCAATACACCCAAGTGAGTTCAAGATGCTAGACTCATAGCGTCGTCACTGATTCAAACTCCAAGAACGACGTAACGAAAAAGCGAGCTATCCTATGCTCGAAATATGGGTTCTTTCCCCCTCGAAGTAGAGTTCAACAACAAAAAAGACGAACTATAAGCATAGCCAAAATTAATGCTTTTCGACCTAAAATATCTCACATCAATCAAAGAAAGCTTCTAAGATTTTCTCTTTTTGAGTAAATATAGACAGTTACAGTAGCGAAATTCTTCTCGGTAAAAATCCCCACTCAATCTCATGATCAGTTTTTAAAAAAAACAACAAAAATTCGTTGTTATCTAGAGTAATTATTTTATTTGTCGCAGAGCAATTCCATCAATATCATTTGCGACATCGGAGTGCTAGAGCATTGAAATTTTTAGCATTTATCACAGGTATAGAACGTAAAAAACCTTTTATTACTTATTTTTCTTTTTTACATATGTTCTAACTCAACGTCTATTCAGACAGGAATATACCGTGGATAAATATCAAGCAGCTTATGCTAAACGTCTAGAGAAACTAAATGGGGATCCATCTCCTAAAACGATAGCCCGCCTTTCGGCTTGGGATGCGTTTTTTAACAAGGAGTACGAGCTCCAAGACTTGGAATACCAACTATCGGACGCAGCGCACCAGCACTATGAACAGTCGCATGCGAAGAGCGACATTAGCTTCAAAGAATTCAAACGAGCGTTCTATAATGAATCCATCAAAATTTACAATTTAACTGATGGCGCTTCTATCCAGAAAGTATTCACCCCATTACTTTTGCTTACAACGCTCTGGATAGTGTTTGTATGCCTATTTAACAAGTGATCATCAAACTATTCCAACAACGATCAGTATGGGACTACAGGTATGGCTCTATGTAAGGGGGCTAATTGGCTCGGTCTCCTTCACTAAATTAGCGACTCAATTACCCGCAATTCCATAGGCTAAAAGTGACAAGGGCATCCGTTGATGCCCTTTTTATTCAAAGGAACGCAACCTAGACCTTTGGCCCACTTGGGTATAAAACCATTATGCGTTAAGCTGCACGCTATTATCCGATTGATAAAGAGTGGAGCGAAGTGATGGAAAAAGTAGGCTCTCGAGCATTGATTGTCGAAGGTGGAGCCATGCGAGGCGTATTTTCATGCGGCATACTCGATCATTTTCTTGCTAGCGAGTTCTCTCCATTTGATAGCTTTTGGGGAGTGTCTGCGGGTGCCAGCAACTTGGCTGCCTACTTAGCTAAAATGCCCGGACGTAACTTAAAAATCTACCTCGATTACAGCTTAAGAAAAGAATTTTTCTCTCCATCTCAACTTCTACGTGGTGGTGATATGATGAACTTAGACTGGATGTGGAATGTCACCCTCGAAGAACTTGGCATCGATAAATCTGCGCTCAAAGCTGATTCACGACCTTTCTTTTTAGGCGTGACGCGTCAAGACAATGGGCAAGCGGAGTACCACCTTCCTGATGTCGACGACTTGGCAGAAACAATGAAAGCCAGCAGCGCACTGCCTGTACTTTACCGAAATGGCGTATCACTGAACGGAATTCAATACGTTGATGGTGGCGTCTCAGACGCACTTCCTGTTGCAGAAGCAATAAAGCGAGGAGCCAAAAAGATTATGGTTTTACGCAGTCAGCCCGCAAGCTATCAAAAGCCAAGAGGAAGATTCAGCGCCCTAACTAGGAGGATGTTGAAAGAAACGCCCGGATTAATTGAACCTATGTTGACACGTGAAGTTCGCTACAATCAGACCTTAGCGCTGATCAACAACCCACCACCTGGTATCGAAATCATTCAAGTGTGTCCTCCTGAAACATTCAAGTTGAAACGGCTGAGTCGATCGCCAGCACCACTGCGTCATGCTTATGAGTTAGGAATTGAAGCAGGAAAGGAAGCCATCATACGCTGGAGTCAGAAGTAGAAAAAAGCCACGTGGATTAAACGTGGCTAACGCAAATTCGATGGCAGTGGATTATCGTATTTGCTTCTGGTCGAGCCCAATATTCAGGCTCAAAACTGTTTTAATTTGCTCGCTAACTGAAAAAGCGAGTAGGCTGTCAAAACTAGTAAGTTTCAAACAACCCAGAGTTGTAGTCTTGGATAGCTTGTTCTATCTCTTCCATGCTGTTCATGACAAAAGGGCCATAATGCACCACGGGTTCATTAATTGGCTCACCAATAAAGATCAGTGCACCACTCTCTTTTTTGGCCTGCAATTCAACCCATTCACCTTTCGATAAAATGGCCATTTCGCCTTGATTGATCTCACGACCTTTTAATTGAATACGACCTTTATAGACATAGAGCATCATGTTGTTGTCTTGATCCGTGTTCAAATTCAAAGCTTGACCACCCATCGCTCTCCAATCGGCTACCGTGGCAGCAACACCTGTCTCTGTTAGCGGCCCCTGAATTCGTTCGTTGTTTATAGTCATATGACCAGCAATCAAACGTACAACCCCCGTATTCGGAGTATCAAACTCAGTGATCGTTTCAGGTTGAAAGTCATGATATTGAGCTGGCTGCATCTTATTTTTCGCAGGCTGGTTAATCCAAATTTGGAAACCATGCAGTTCGCCTTCCTTCATAATAGGCATTTCGCTATGGATGACGCCTCTTCCTGCCGCCATCCACTGTGCACCACCGGAACGAAGCTCGCCAACATTATCCATATGATCACGATGCTGGAAATGACCTTTCAACATATAAGTAAGCGTCTCGATACCGCGGTGCGGATGCGGAGGGAAACCGCCGATATAGTCAGCACGGTCTTCTGATTTGAGTTCATCCATCATCAAAAATGGAGAAAAGCTAGCATGATTGAAACCCGCTACTCGGCGAATTTTCACTCCATCACCATCAGCAGTAGGTTGCGCAGGAATAAGCTGACGAATTTCTCTGAATGTACTCATACTAGTTCTCCTAGTTTATCTTTGTGACCGCTTGCAAATCGCATGTTCAATCTATGGCTATCGATAAGGTTCTATTTTAGGTTGATGAGCTAAAATTATGAGCCATACTATTCGTTCTACTTATTCAACTTTTTCGAACAATACAATTTATCGAGTTAATAATGAGCACATTTAATTTATCTAAAATAAATGTAGCTATTTTCTAAACAAGGTGTATAGTGTGCCTTGGCTCTTAGAAGAGAGCTGTTAATGCAACATTTAGTTTAAGTTTCCTCTCAGTAAAATCTTGAATCCCCAATTCAGACACCTGCGTACAACTTCCTCTTGATTGAACATTCAATAGCTTAGAAAAGATCCACAAAACAAATCATAATTTTAATGTTTAATTCAAAGGTATTTTTATGTCTAAAGTAACTGGTTCAGTAAAATGGTTTAACGAAACTAAAGGCTTCGGTTTTCTATCTCAAGACAACGGCGGCCAAGATGTATTCGTACACTTTAACGCTATCGTTTCTGACGGTTTCAAAACACTGACTGAAGGTCAGAAAGTAAGCTTCAATGTAGAGCAAGGTAAAAAAGGTCCTCAAGCGACTGAAGTAACTCCTCTATAAGACTGCTTTTCTTGGTGTAGCATGCCCATGCTGCACCAAACCTCTCTCCTTCAAAAATATTCTTTCATCAATCATTCAGCCTAATTTTAGGCATTGCTTTGTGCTATCTAAAATAAACTGAATAGTACTGCTTAATTTATTATTTATAGGAAAAATCATGTCCTCAAAAAGAACTGGCCGTCAAAGGCATTGGTATCAATTACTTAACAAAGAGAAAATCACTAAAAACAGGAGAATAAATGTTAGAAATTGAATTTAATTTAGAACAACCTCAAACCTCTTGGAACGCTAAAATACATCAATTAAATGGTGATATTTTACGAAGACACGTATTACCGAAACTTCTTTCTCATAGCTTTATGATCGATTTTGAATATTGTGAGAAAACGCAATCTGGAACTATTCTCTGTGATTCAGGTTCAAAGTTAGGAAGTTTTACTGTTAACTGATTCAGTTTTCATGCATTAATGGATAATGCAACTAATTTGGAAGGTATCCAATGGCTAGAAAAAGTAAGAAGCAGTCAGAAAAAGACAAAAAAGAGTCTGAACAAAACGCGGCGGCGGTAAAGCAGAAAACTCGACGCCGCATAGAAGACATTATGGAACAAAGAGAATTTGATAAGTTATTCGATCTATAAATGCTCTCTAGTGCTTTCTCTGCCTTTATCGTTGTGCAAGGTACCGCCACCTACCTTTGCTCAAACGAATCTCCACTCTTTTAGACTACTCTTCTAATTACACGTGCCTCTCACACACGCAAAAACAACTGGCTCCTCTATACTCAAATGACTTGCAAATAGTCGTTTCGCTCACAGGAAACCCCGTTACTAATGACAGTTAGGTTATTTGCGTATAGCCAAAGCGATATTTTTGCGTATAATCCCTCTCGTTTGCTTCGTATAACCCCAATGATATGGTTTGGGGGTCTCTACCAGTTCCCGCAAAGTGCTGATTACGAAGAGTTGAGATCATCGTGGGTCTTACTCTTTGTGATAGCGTTCGATTTATTTCTATCTATACCTATTCTTAGAGTAACTGCATCCACAATACACATAAGGTGGAATATGAACGCATTTATTCAAGGTCTTCCAAAAGTAGAGCTGCACTTACATATCGAAGGTTCACTTGAGCCGGAACTCTTATTCAAATTAGCAAAACGAAACGGCATCGAGATCCCTTACTCTTCTCCGAGTGAACTACGCAGCGCATATCAGTTCACAGACTTACAATCATTTCTCGACCTCTATTACCAAGGAGCGGGAGTTCTGCGTACGGAGCAAGATTTTTACGATCTCACTTGGGAATACTTACTGCACTGTAAAGAAGACAACGTTATTCATACCGAAATCTTTTTTGACCCTCAAACACACACAGAACGCGGCATAGACTTTGACACTGTTATCAATGGAATCGCTCGCGCGCTAAAAGATGGTCACGAAAAACTTGGCATTACCTCGCAAATTATTGCGTGTTTTCTCCGTCACCTTTCAGAAGAGAGCGCCATAGAGACCCTACAGGCTATTCTGAAACACCGTGATAAGATCATTGGTGTTGGACTAGATTCTTCAGAACAAGGTCATCCGCCAGCTAAATTCAAGCGCGTATTTAAACAAGCAGTAGAAGAAGGCTTACTTACCGTTGCTCACGCAGGTGAAGAAGGCCCCGCACAAAATATTAGCGATGCAATTGAAATGCTTTACGTGAGCCGCGTGGATCACGGTGTTCGCTGTGTTGATGATGAAGCATTAGTTGAATCCTTAATCGAAAGCCAAATGCCACTGACAGTGTGTCCGTTATCGAATCTTAAGCTATGTGTATTCGACGATATGAAAGATCACAATATTGTGGATTTGCTACGAAAAGGTGTCGCCGTAACGATTAACTCAGACGATCCTGTGTACTTTGGTGGCTACATGACGGATAACTTTCTGGCCGTCAACAACGCACATCCAATGAGTAAGAGTGAACTTGCCCAATTTACAATGAACGCGATTGATGCCAGCTTTATCGATAACGAGTTAAAGGCGAAATATCGTCACCTTGTTAGCCAATACGTAAACCAGCACGAAGCGTTGCAATAAAGGCATCAGTGCCACGCCTTAGGTCAAACGCGTAGGTATTAAAACCCTACAAAAACTCTGTGGTTAACCGCATTTATAAACGCTAGACTGAGAAAGCTAAACTAGCACACAAAAAGGAATATAATCATGATTCAACAAGGCCAAGCTCTACCAGTTGCAACTCTAAGTGAGTTGACTGCCGATGGTATGGTTAACCACGACGTTACAGAACTGTTTGCGAACAAGAAAGTCGTACTCTTTGCTGTACCTGGCGCATTCACCCCTACCTGTTCAGAAGCTCATCTACCAGGCTATGTGGTATTAGCTGATGAGCTAAAGGCAAAAGGTGTTGATTTAATTGCGTGCGTTTCTGTAAACGATGCATTTGTGATGCAAGCGTGGGGCGAAGCTCAAAACGCTTCTGAGATTCTGATGTTGGGTGATGGCGACGCTAGCTTTACTAAAGCATTAGGTCTTGAAATGGATACAGGCGGCTTTGGTGGTATTCGCTCACAACGTTACGCGATGATCATTGAAAACGGCACAGTGACTAAGCTTAACGTTGAAGAGCCAAAAGAGTTTGAAGCAAGCAAAGCAGAAACGATTTTAGCGGCGCTTTAAGCTTACTCCTAAATGTAAATTACCACCTTCTAAAGAAGGTGGCTTTGTGTGAGCCCCCTAAAAGGGGGCCTTTGTTTAGTCCAGCGC
>NZ_JAWOWF010000069.1:0-18056 GCF_033340295.1 Vibrio sp. 1401 | reverse complement strand
TTTCGATGTAACGCTACCAGAAGTTGCAGGCTCATTGTCATCCAGAATTACGGATAACTTTCAGATATTGAAACCTGCATCTTCAAGTTGAATGGGTATATTATCCCACCTTGTGGTGTTCCCTCATCGGTGCGATAAAACAGACCTTTGTCCATAAAGCCAGATTTTAGCCATTGTTCCAACATTCTCTTATCAATAGCGATGTTATCAAGAAGCCATTGATGGCCGATCTTGTCGAAACAAGCTTTAATATCCCCTTCAAGTACCCATTTAGCTGATTTCTTTAATGCCAAACATTTGAAACACTGCCCAATTGCATCGGCAGTACTGCGATTTGGCCTAAACCCATAACTGTTGGGGTCAGCAAGCGTTTCCGATATAGGCTCTAATGCAAGAAGATGGAGGGCTTGTTGCGCTCTGTCTATCATGCATGGAATTCCCAGTGGTCTGAGCTTGCCGTTCTTCTTGGGGATGTAGATACGCTTGAGCGGTTGGGCTTTGTACGCCTTTCGACTCAATTGATTAACTGCTTTTATGCGGCGTGCATCTGTGTTCCAGATGACACCATCTATTCCAGGCGTTTTACTACCTTTATTTTGAGATACTCGCCTTACTGCAAGAAGCTTGGCTGAGCGAGAATGAGTTAGTATCCACTGCAAGGCTTTCGCTTTACCGTGTTTACCTTCTCTAGTTGCCTTTGCGATACGCATCTGAAGCTTTAATACATGCGATTCAATGGGTTTCCAGTCGATAGACTGCCATTGAGCGCTGTCAGGAGAGGCACTAATCTCTTTAGAAATCATCATTTGCGTTTCTCCTTAAATAAAGTTCTTCAAACTTTCTCGCAACGAAAGACCAGTCGGAAGTGGGCTCACTTTCGTGACCAGACACGAGTCTGTATCTGCATCGTTACAATGCAGCCTTCGCTTTCTCCGACCTCCTTTACCCGCATCGCTATCGGCCACAAAGGCTTTCCCATAGGGAGCGATACAGGCTTACCCTGTTCCGTATGTTACGTAAAATGTCAACTTAGATGCCCACTCTAGTGCGGAGAGTACTTTGATCACGAAAGGCCAATGCCCAACTCCTTTCCGACTCTCGTTGCCGTTTTGGCCACAGCGTATTAACCACTTCCGCTGCTTCATCGTATAACGCACCTTTAATGGATTCACATACGTTCATCATATTGACTCCCTAGCACTTACCCGAATTGTGGTTTTCAGGAGGAACATCTTCTCACGATTTTGTTCCCACTCAGCCTAACGGCCAAGTTTCGTTACATTGTCAGATCCGCTGCTTTATTCAGGATCCTAGGGTCATCTGGTGATACAGATGGTTCACTCTTGTCGTGGTGAACAACGCTTCATACGACTTCAGGTCGCACGGGCAGAAACGAGTTACGCTGAAGGCCAGCTTTTGTGTGAAGGCCAGCTTTTGGCACATAAGTGATATTCATGAAGTGCGAATACTACTTTAGCTCACTTAACTGCGAAAACCGTAACCAACGTTTTCATTGAGTCACCCGGAATCATAACAAAGTGCATTTTGCTACCAAGATGCTGCCAGAACTCAGCCTCTTGAGCATATTTTTTTGCTTTTTGGATAGCGACGTTTTCTGGCAACTGAGTTTTAGTTAGCCTTGGGCATAGCAGCTTAATGCACAAAGCCTTCCAAGGATGCTTAGGTACGCCGTCTGAAAGCCGTTCCACGAATCGTTCTAGCGCGTGACGAGTCACCACGACAGGTCCAATGTTCGGAACGTTGATGACCTCATCGATTTCTCTCACTGTAGCATTATCGACGCTGTATTCTTCGAAGGAATGTGAGAGCCAATCGTCCCGCTTCTCTACCGAGATCTGTGCTTCTTGGTAACGGGTGAGCAAGAACCTGGTCAGGCTGTAAAGTGAATGCTGAGATGAGCGTTGTTTCTGTAACTTTTTGATAGCTCCTTTACTGACTCGGATTTGAAGCCCATTACCGCTTCGGTTACTCCCCATCACCTCTTTCACTGACAGTAGGTGATGAATAGCATAAACCTCAGCTGCAATTGGCTTTTGCTGCTCAGGTAGCTTGTCGTATTGCTCACCTAAATCGACCTTTAGCTCACCACCTCTTCGAAGGCCGGTCTTCCAGTAAACCGTAAACTCACCATCAATCTGCTTTGTTAACAGGGTTAATACCATCATGTTTGTTTCTCCTATTGGTTATCTTTTTTTCATTCTCCATGTTTTTTCAAATATGCAAGGCGCAAAAAAGGGGCCGAAGCCCCTTGGATCAGATATGAACTTTCGGAAACCCCATGGCACCGTAAACATTCAGCACATCATTCCAATCCCAACTTTTCACGCCGAGTGACGTTGGTATCGGAGGGATCAACACTTGTGTCAGAACGCCTTTCTGCCAGGCTTTTTTCTTGAGTTCATTCGCTGCATTCAGGCCAGTCTCAGAGAGATCGTGGTCTGCCCAGATGTACAGCATTTTCACATTACTTGGTGGTTCAAACCTAGCCAGTAGGGTTGCATTCACAACCGACCAACATGTTTGCCCCGTAGCTCTGGTAACCGCTAAAGCTGTTTCGATGCCTTCAGAAACACCTAGTACATCACCAGGCTCACCTATCGGAATGGCACCACCAGTGATTGTTCTGTCACTTGGTATCGGCATCATCTTTTTAGGCTTTTCGACCGGTGCTTTGAATCCATCTTCACTTAGGTAGATCCGATGGAACGTAGCCGAACGCCCTTGCTGAGTAACGATTTTACCTAACAGAGCTGGGTAACTATCGATAAACAGACCATCTTCATCATGGTAAGGCAAGTTTGGATGAAACCTCAGCACCGAATCCCATTCAGGACGAAGCCGCGTCACAATGCCACGACGATGCAAGTAGTTCCAAACTGGTTGCGCACGAGTATCTGCAAGAGAAAACGTTTCTCCCCAGGTTTGATTCAAGCGATGGATAATCGCTTTGTCCTCGTCCTGCTTTCTAGCCTTCCAATCAACAGCGTTACGCGTTATTGCCCGAGAAGGTGCTTGTATTTGTCCGGGTTGAATACCAAGAACCTGGCCGATTGCTTCAATAGACTGAGCAAAGTTCCACCCATTAACCCAAGACAACAGTTCAAAACCATCATGAAAGATACCGCAGGTGTTACAAACGCCACCTCCGGTATATTCAGCATCTTTGAACAGCCTAAAGCCATCACGACCGCCATGAACAGGGCAAGCCACATGACGGCCTTTTCGAGCAATAGCGGCATCAAGTTCTGGCACCAATGCCGCCAATACCTGAAGCCATTGACCATTAAGATATGGCCTCACTGTTTCAATCTGTAAAGGTATCGCCATATAGCCTCCTTAAGTAAAAAGCCGACTCCTACCACTGGTGGTAAAAGTCAGCTTGGGTCCTGCATTAAGCCGTTTGGTTAATGCAGGAACGTTAGTCAAGCTGGATATCATGTCGTCTTAATAGCCACATGATGGAATCACGAAGCGCATCAGGATCGACAACGGCAGCCATCGCGCAAACACGAAAGCAAAATGGCGCTATTTCGTCATTTTGAATCCACGACAACACATCCTTGCGCAACCGAGTATTGACACGACCGTCCAGCAATACACGGATCGCATCCAATAGAATGCCTTCGCGTAACTGCCAGATTTCCGTGTCAGACCAAGTGACTGGGGCATCATCAAACTCAAATAGAAATTCGAGCTGTGATGACGTGTGTTGATAGGACTGCTTTTGTGATGAAGGAGAACGGGCAATGCGCCCATTCATTAAAGATAACCGCGTTCGGCAAGCGAAACGCAGCCCTCGGATGCGACCACGACATGATCAAGCGTTCGAATATCAACAAGTGACAAGGCGTCACGGAGTCGATGAGTGATGCGTTTATCAGCTTCACTGGGCTCAGGATCACCCGATGGATGGTTATGAACCAGTATCACTGCTGCCGCATTAAGTTCTAGCGCCCGCTTTGTTACTACCCTTGGATACACGCTCGCCGCATCTAAAGTGCCTTTGAATAGCTCTTCAAATCGAATTACGCGATGCTTTGTATCAAGAAACAGCACGCCAAAGACTTCGTGCTCATACTCGTGCATCAGTGTTTGCAGGTATGAAAACGCCGACGATGGCTGTTCAATTTTGCGACCTTTACTCAATCGACCACGGGCAAGCTTGAGCGCCATATCTAATATATCTGCTTCAGTCACTTGCTCAGGAACGATGTAAGTACCGGCTTCTTCGCCAGCTAAGAACTTTCTGTTTTTCATAGGAGTCTCCAAAAAAAGCGGAGACGAACCCATGCCCTGACGGAGACGGAATCGTCCCCGCAGGGTGGTAAAATTGATGTGGTTACTGAATTAACAGTTGTTGTGTTACTTCGAATAACTCACGCTTTAGATCTCTGACGTCATTAATCACAATGCTTTGAGGAAAGAATTTCTCAACACTGCGTGTTTGAATCCCGATCCCCAGCAGCTCAAAGCCACTGCGTCTGCACCGGTCAACAATGTCATGCGTGGCAGCCCAATCATCTGGGTCACCATCCGTTAGCACTATCATTAGCTTTCGCTTCTGTTTTTGCGCTAACAAACTATTTGCCGCAAACCACATCGCTTGCGCCATAGGCGTACAACCTCGTGGTTTTTGGTCAAAACACGCGGCCCGATGTCGAACCGATTGCTTGGGCAATAACGCGATAGAAACTTCCTGATGAATACCAGGAAAATAACTGACCGCAGGTACAACACCCGGTATGCCTTCCAGTGCCATGGCCAAAGCCAAAGCGGCTTCATTGGCAACATGAAAGTACTTTCGATTACCTTCGCCAATGGGTTTACCCATTGAACCCGATATATCGACCAGCAAGTGCACAGCAGCATTAGGCGCAATGCGAGGCTGCCTTTGAATAAACAATCTCGACTCACCAGCTTGTGAAGCGGCAAGACGATGGGTTGCAACTCGAAGACCGTGCCTCTTGGCATGATTCCGATTGTCCTGACTGGACTGAACCATACCTCTAAGTCGGGCTCGAATTTGAGCGGACTCAGACGCCGACAAGGTCAAGATGGCCTCGTCACCCAACATAGCTTGCTCTGCTTGGGGCAAACTGAGTGGAGTGACGCCCTGATGTCCTTCAGCTTGTTCCGACAACACTTCTGCCACTTGGGCAAAGGTATCGGATTCAAACTGAGCGGCACTGGCCTCTAGGGCTTGTCGCAAATTGTCAGCTTGATCAGGGTGATCTGAATCCCCCGCTTCAGCAGCATCCCCCATTGCAGACGAACCAGTTTCCGGGGTTTGACTGTCACTACTGTTATTGCTGTCATTACTCGCATCTTGTCCAATGTCATTACCGTTATCAGCATCCGACTCATCCTGTGGTGGACGAGATTCTTCTTCCAACATGGCAACGATGGCATCGACAAGTTTTAGCACTTCACCTGTAGACGCTAGGCTAGGCACTGCTGTCAGCATGGCGCTTAACCGGCTCATCGCTGCGGCAGGAAAGAGTTGTCTCACTCTTTCATCGACTGCTTGATACAAAGGCGTCAGCGCTTTCTGGCCCAGAAAATGGCATCTCAAGCGGAACAACAACCATGCTTGCAAGTTAGATGCAGGCTCAAGCTGTTCAGGTACACACATTTGCTGTGTGTCCACCATGTACTCAATCACTTGCGAAATACTGCGCCGGGTTCCGGGGTAATCCTTTGCCAATTCGTTTTCAATGCGAACATCCTCAATGATATTGAGAAGTGCCTTTCGGATCGGCTTGGACGACGCCTTCTGCACCATGTCAAAATTGGTATGCCGAATATGCGCCGCTTCATGAGCCAGATAACCCCAAGCTATTTGTTGATAGTGTGGGTCGTCTGGGTTTGCTGTTGGGATCACAATCCGCTCACCATCTGTAAACGCATCTTGTCCTTGAATAAGCACCTTCACACCAAACTTTTCGCCATAAGCGGCGGCAACGATTGGCAGTGCATTTTTTAATGGATGATTCATGGGAGTCTCCTAATCATTAGGGGGAATACTCCCTCAGCGGGAGCGTTTCCCCGCTGGGAATATGGATGTTTAAACCTGTGCTTTTAGCTTATCCAGGTCGTATTTTTGACCTAACCAAGCCACCAATTGAGCTGGACTCTCGTGCTGCTCAAATGACGTTTTAAGCTGGTCTAAACTCAGGATGTCATCCAATGTCAGACCGTACTGATCTTGTAACTGAGTAGACACCTCGTGTTGATATTGCAGCCAGGCCCGCTCAAAAGCGGTTTGCTGCAATGCCATGTTTGGAACAAACACCATGGCCGTTACCCACGCTCCTTGTGCGTCCGCATCTGCGATCAGCACAGGGTTCTTTGGGATCACGACACTATGTGTTGAGTACGACCGTTGTACTAACGTTCGACAACACGCCACTTCTGGTATCGATTCACTTTCAACCGCATCAGTCACACCACGAAAATGTGCTTCAAACTGCTTCAGTTGGCTGGGGTTATGGATAGTTGATTGCATAATTTCCTCTTACATAGTTCAGAGGACATGCGCCCTTCAGGGCAACATGCCCTCAAGGACGTTAAAAATAAAATGAGTTTGGTACAGTCGAACCAAGGTTTGGTCTGACGGTTGGTTGTGGTATTGCACGTAAGTTATCTGGCTGAGCAGATACTGGCTGTGCGGGTTTAGGTTCAGGTTTGGGCATCAGTTGTCTGATATCCAATTGACCTTCACCGTGCATTCTCATCTTGTCTGGATCAGACAAAATTAAAATGGTCGCCATCAGTTCGTGATAGAGATTGTCTGTCACAGGGCCGGTCTTCGGCAGACGAACAAATAAATTGTCCATCGCTTCGACCATCGGCTGGACTCGATGATCCAGGAATGACAAACCATCCAACTTGTCTCTTAACCGTTTGAGAGGGTTAAGGGCTCGCTGACTGATTTGATTCTTACCTGCAACGGAACGCTCAAACAGTTCATTGGCATCACGAGCCACCTCCCTAAAGAGGGTGTGTCCCATACCATTGACCTTGTCATCTAAGCCACCAGCTTGGTCAGCCGGTTGCATTCGATAGATGGCATAATCGAACTGAAGCCGTTGTTCCACGTTTTCGATGGGTGACAGCGCACGCCGGATTGCATCTGCAAATTCCGGGTGTTTTGCAACCCAGTTAAAAGTCACCTGATCATAGTTGTCCAAGAACAACTGCTTGCACTGCGCAAACTCCTGACCTATACGGTCAAGTTCTGGAACAATCTGATCAATTCGGTCAAGTTCTGGAACAATCTGATCAATTCGGTCCTCAGGGACGGCATAGCCACCTAAAAACCGCACACCGACTTGCTCACACAAGCGCTGCGCTTCTTTCTTAAGCCTTTCAAAGTTCGCCAATGCCTCTGGGTCGCAAATTTTTTTACTCCCTAAGCTGGCAACATCCTTCGGTGGAAGTTGGCTGCCATTGGCTAATCTGAAATCTTCAGGCCTTAGTTTTTTTCTACCGCTCCAGATGGAACAGTCGATGTGACAAATCAAAAGTTTGTCGAGGGTTTGAATACTCATAGTGCATCCTCATGCGAGATGGGGACGCACCACTCCCAACAGGAGCAATGGCCCCCGTTTGGGTGGTAGTAGTTGACGCGCTAATGGCAATACCACTATCAGAAATAGTAATTTTGCGAATCAGGCGACGATTGGTTGAGATCGATTTTAGCAGGCATTAAGTCCAGTGCTTCAGCTATCGGGCGAACCCGCTCTAAATCACTGCCTAGCAACCGCAATACATCTTTTTCCAACTTCAGTTGGTCTGATACTTCTATCCCTTCAGGACTCGCTACTGTGAGCGAACACAGAGGTGGTAATTGACGCTTAAAGGCCAGTAACAGCAACAATGGCCACGGGCCATCATCCGTGTTAACAATGCCAGCGCCTTCACCTGACACCATGCTGATTTGATTGGTACTAGGTAATCCGCTTTTGCAAAACCCCAATGACCATTCTCCAATCCTGACCTGGTTATCATCAATAACAGCCAAGCCATAGGCTTCAAGCAGCTTTGCCATATCGAATAACGCTTTTTTCGCCAGCGAAATTTGGCCATTGACGTCCTTGCGAGTACGAAACTCCCAACTGACGTTATTGGCGCACGCGACGCTATCTAGCGCATTTGAGAGTTCAAATGGCCGCCCTTGATGATCAATACCGACATGTCCAACAAATCGGTAACCCTTGTTGATTTTCTCATTGATTCGTCGGTCTGCTTCAGCGTTAGGATCAGTCGAGTCAATCAATCGCTGCTGCGACAATTGACCGGCTTTTCCAAACCGAACTTCAATCTCCTGGTTATCTGATCCAACATAAATGGCCCATTCTTTGGCTGTCCCATCAGAATGACTGTAACGGTAAAGAGCAAAGCACTTTTCCATCATCAATCCTCCCAATGGTCACCGAAGACATCAGCGGCAATACGGTGAATAGCTTCTCGTTGCTCCAACTCAGCACGAGCCGTCAAAGACCGAACCAGTGCATACTCCACTGCGTTAGGAGCACCTTTAAAAGCAAGTGTTAACTTTGCCCAGCGCACCAAGGTCCGAGTGGACATGGTGATACTAAGCTCCGCACCGCCATCCGCGCCCCCAATAAAAAGACGACGAATGTCACCAGCCACCTTCACCATTTTTTGGCGAAAGACCTCTGGCAAGCCCGGCGCAACATTCTCCAGAATGGCTTCCTCTACAGAAGGCTCTGCATAGGTCGCTTCGATGATTCTAAAGCGATCAAGAAAAGCCAAATTCTGTTGAAGCACGCCTTGATACAAGCCCGTTTGGTCACCGCTGCCCGCACTGTTGCCGGTAGCGATAAAACGAAACTTGTTATGTGGCATGATGATCTCACCGCCATTTTGTGCGATGACCAACGGGGCACCTTCCAAAATGTCATTGAGCCCAGCCAGTTCAGCAGGCTCAGCAAGATCCATTTCATTAATGATCAGCAAATGGCCATGCTTTACAGCCAGTGCCAGCGGTCCATACACAAAGGTCATGTTGCCATTAACCAGCGTGTGGTGACCGATAAGATCGGACAACTCCAATCGACCGTGCGCAGTAATTTGCTGAACAGGCCAATTCAATCGAGAAGCAACTTGGCAAATTAGCGAGGTCTTACCGCATCCAGTGGGGCCAGTAATATACAAACCGTCACCGTCTGGGTTAGACAAGAACGCCAATACGTCACGTAAGTCTTCTTTTCTAAAAACATACTCGTCCTTGCGAACGGGAATGTTTGGATGGGTAGTGTCGGCACCAAATCCTTCCAGAACGAAAGCATCAGGAGCCGGGACATTAAACGCTTGATTCACTTGAACCAAAAATGGGGATTGTTCAGTCATGGTAAACCTCATCTGTTTTGACGAGGCCCCATGCCCCAACAGGGAATGAAGTCCCCGTCGGGTGGTGTGTTGATTGTGGTATGGCTGTGTATATAAGAGTTCAGCTCGCTCTATCATTCGTACCCAGCATTGGCTACGAGTGAAACTGCTTTCTGATGCACTCGATGTAAGCGCATGAGAAAGGAGCCGAAATCGGCTCCAAGTGAACGTTAAAAGTAAAATGAGCTCGGCGAGTCACCTGGCAGAACCAAGTTCTCTTGCTCAAGGCTGATTTTGATTGGTGTTTCAACGGGCTGCTCTGGCTTATTGGTGCTAATGCGCAACCGCTCTTGTGGCGCTTTTCGGTAAGCGGCTAAAACCTGTTCATCCAGCTCGCCTAACTTATCGGTGGCCAATTGCTTATAGTCCACCGTGCCCGCCATCATGTAGCGGCTGAGTTTGACCCCAGCATAGTCGGCATGAGCGTAGTTACCCATCATGGCGACCAATTTTGACTGGGCGTCTCGCATTTCCTCTTTCAAAGATTTAATGTGATTTTCCAGTCGGACCACTTCGGCATGTGCTGAGCAATACTGTCGAGACAGCGATGTCCAGCGGTATTGGGCTTCACCCTTGGGAACAAAACAATCTTGCTCAGGGCATTTTGACGGTTCTTTTTTGGTCTGAACTAACTCCCAAAACTGAAGCGCTGTTTCTTGCAACTCAGTTAAGAACGCCGCGTCTCGTTGTATTTCAAACTCAATCAGTTGATCCTCAAAATAGAAAACCAACCAACCACGCGTGCTATTGGCGACCAGTATTTGATGCTGTACTTGTACCCAATACAACTGGTACGCCTCGCTTTGTTCTCGGTGAGCTTGCACATCCTCATAAACTGACTGGCAAGGACATTTCAGTTCAACGGGTTCGCCCGCATCGTTGATGCCATCAAAGCTGGCTCGAAAGATTGCGTTATGATCGGCTTCTGCACATAACGGCAGAAGAAAGTCATTATGCGCATTCTCAAATGCTCGCCTTGCTTGAGGCTCCAACCGTATACCGCGAAGCACATTTGGATTATTCGACAGGTCTTCCGGTAATACGAATCCGGTTTTTTCTGCCCATAATCGCCAAGATGTTTTGTAGGGTGAACGCCCCATAATAATTGGGGCTTCGGATGCCGTAACCCCTGCAATGCGCCACTGGTGCCATGCAGGAGTACGTTGTGATAGGTCGATAACCTTCATATTGCCTCCTTTGAAGGGAGACTCCCCCGAAGGAGAGAACTCCCCTTCAGGGTTAAGTGGTTACTTTGCAGCTTGTGCTAACGCTATTTGGTGCTGAACAACACTTGCTTGAACCGAATCAATTGCCGCTTTACCGGCTTGAATCGAGCCTACGACAAGGGCAAAAACCAATACCAAGCGAAAAAGTGAGACTGATTTAGTCATGGAAGATCTCCAAAAAAAAGACGAGACCTTCCCCCTGACGGGAGAATAATCCCGCCAGGGTTAGTAAAATGAATGCGTTGTGCTAAGAAGCTAAAGGCTGTGTGAACGCTTTGGCTGCTTGTTGCTGTGCATTAAATATTTCTTGTTTCGCAAACGTCAGTTCAACACCTTGAAAATGTTCATTGGCATATTCCAATGCACTATTCCAAGCGTTTGAAGCTTCCGCCCGCTCGATAAGCTTGTAAACAAGCCCTCGGGTTCGATCATCAACTTGCTCGGGTGGAATCCCAGATGGCTCAACAACGTGTGTTGCTTGGCCTTCGATAATTCGCTCCGCTTCGTCTTGATCGAAAATTCCCACAAAGCCAAACGCAATGCGGGAACACTGGATCATGGATTTATGTCTTAGCATTCGCTTAGTGTGCGTCTGCCATGGACCATCTACCCGGTAAGGACCATTTTTGCCGTTACCTTCAAAAGGCGGTCGATAGACTTCATCCAGATACTCAGTGATTTTGACTGGGTGCGAACGGTCGCGCCGGTAGATGATGCATTCCATCCATTCCGGGCATTCTTTCGCGCCATCCAGGGAGACTTTGTTTTCTGAAGTCTTAAACTCCATGCCATCAAACTGGTCGTGTTGATTAATGATGCGAGACCATCCATCGACACCTACCACTGGAATAATCCCAGCTTGTTTATCAGGGAACGCAAAAATCTCTTTGGTGAAAGGGTTCAAGCCGTACTGATCTGCAACTACCAAGAGCGCCATCATCTGCTCATTGGTCGGTGCACTACCGTCACGTTGCTTGAATGCTGTTGCTTTTAGGGTATCGAACAACTTGTTTGGATCGACACTAAAGCGCTCAGCAAAGCGTTGGATTAGCTTTGGTTTTTCCATTGTGGACTCCGACAATCAAAGTGGGAGTCTGCCCCTGACGGGAAAGTACTCCCGGCTGGGTTAAAGCGTTTTTGCTCGGTTAAAAATCTGGTTCAGGATAAGTTTGTGCCCAATTAGCTTGGGAGCTTGCATCATCCGCCGCTGATGGCTCAGATGCTTTGTTCACACTATCCAGAAGCAGAAACTCGTCCGCGTCCACTTCGGTCAATCGATGCTTAATGCCATCTTTCTCCCATGAGCGCGTGCGCTGAGGCCCTTGAACAAAAAGCTTCGCTCCTTTTTGGATTAAATCTTTTGCCCTTAGCCCTAACTTAAATCCACCACGATCTCGAAAAACGACCCGATGCCATTCCGTATGCTCTTTGAGCTCATTGGATTGACGGTCGCGCCATTTCTCAGAAGTGGCCAGCGAAATGCTGGTCACCAAATCACCTGATGGATAGGCTCGCGTCTCTGGCTCAGCGCCAACGTAGCCTATGAGTGTTACTTGGTTTTTCATGATGCTCTCCTCGTCTTAGTTGAACTCTGTGCACACATTCGCTTCTACCCTGCTGGGCAAAGAAGACTGACGACGCAGATAGGTTGGTATTTCGAGTAAAGCCATGTCGTACTGATGTGGCTCTTTGTAAAACGCAGATGTCAAACGGGGCATACCAGGAGCTTTAGGCACTGCCATTGGACGACGTTTTGGTGTTGGTGTGAGCAATCGCTTGATTTGAGTAAGTACAAATCGAAACGAGCGCACGCATTGACGAGCAAGCAATCGCAAAAGCGACCAGCTCAGTTTTGCAAGCAACATAATGCCTGCGATTTGGATAATAAATCCGAAGATATATTCCATTGGTGACTCCTTAATTTGGTTGTGAAGGAGTCACCCCCAACTGGGGAGAACTCCCCCAGTTGGGTGGTGAAAAGACGAACCGCAAGGCACGCATGGTTAAACATGTAAAAACATGCAGGCTATTTGTTTAAAGAGGCTAGCTACCTCTTAGTACCACTGAGAAAACTCAACGGCGGGCTTCCTTTGAGCTCATGCTCTCAGGCGCATATATCACTGAAGCAGATCAGCAATATTTGATAGTCAGTGTAACCGTCTTATCCAGACAGGATAGTTAGAAAGATGCTCAATTCTTCCACCTAGCTGAAAGGCCATTACCTCACAGAGGATTAGGCTAGGGACTGATTATTGTCATATCAGGAGCAAACTTATGGCCCAAGCAAAACCCAATTACTCAAAACCCATCTTTGAACAATCATTCACAATTAACAGCTTACAGGCGCAACGTGTCGTTGACCGTGTTTTTAGACGGACGGTCAGTGCGCTTTACGGAATCGATGTCATCCTGCGCATCATTGGCGATGAGAACGAAATTGATGAAGTGGAAGATATCATTAGCCAGTTGATCGAGGATTGCGCTAAGGCGGTAGACAACGAACAAGCTCGTTTGGACAAATTGATGGAGTCCAACGGCATCGATGAAGTACCTGACTACACCGACCCGATTACCTTCAACGCAAAAATAAGCTCGCCTCAGGTTGGCCAGTTTGTCGGCTTAGTTCGCAAACTCGATGCGTTAATGATCTCAATGGACACACTCTGGTTATCGAGCGTGCTTAGCAACAAGCAACGCGTTGATGGCAACTACGCATGGCAACAGCGCATTATCAAACTGGCTCGACGCATTATTGATATCGAAATTCGAGCACGAAAATCAGCCCAAGCTAAGGGTAAAGAAGCAGAAGTTGAACAAGCGGTGCCGTCAACCGATGACGATATCACTGAAGAGGAAACAGATAACCCCACCAACTAGCCAACCAGGCTCCCATCACACAGCCCCTCTTGAAGGTAACACCGATAAGTTAAGGCATTGATCAGTTGAACGATCCTACGGATGGTTAACAATACCCTCAGTACACTAATTGCTGAGGGTATTTTTTATTTTGGCTCACTGGCTGATTGATGTCGATACGTTTGCTGCACCAGAATCACTGGCTCTCTTCCAAAAAGAACTCCCGCTCGAATGGATAGAGCAAGCCCTTGATTCTACCAATAAAGCCAGCATGAGACGGCGTAAGTTACCCGCCGAACTTGTCGTTTGGCTAATTGTCGGTATTGGCTTGTATCGGGATAAACCCATCACGGAAGTTTTAGATAAACTAGGCCTCAAGCTTTCCAACCACTTAGGGGATTCTGTTGCACCAAGTGCTATTCCTCAAGCGAGAAAGCGCCTCACCGCCCAACCTTTGGAAGCGCTTTTTAAACTGACAGCAGCCCATTGGACCCAGCAGGAAGATAGCGATGACAAATGGTTTGGACTGAGTTTACTTTCTGTCGACGGCACTCAGTTCAGCACCCATGATACCGCCTGTCTTGCAGAGCACTTCCAATACATCAAGTACAATGAAAACCACCATACTGAATACCCGATTGTTCGATTATGTGCCCTCACATCGCTGCGAAGTCGTTTATTACATGATGTTGTCTTTGGGCCCAGCTCGACAGGAGAGGTCTCTTATGCCAAACAGCTGGCCGCTTCAGCCCCCGCTCACTCCCTGACGATTTTTGACCGCTGTTACCTCAGTGCCGAGTTGATGATTAATTGGCAACGGCAACATACGACGAGTCACTGGATGACGCCGATAAAATCCAACACGCAATATGAAGTGGTTGAGCAACTGGATAAGGAAGGGCGAGACCTTTTAGTGGAAATGAAAGTGTCAGCCTATGCTCGGAAACAAGACCCAAGCTTGCCGGAGAAATGGCAAGCCCGCCTTGTCCTGTACCCTAAGCCAGCACAACCTAATCACGTCATAGGTGTTCTCACCTCCTTAACGAGTCTGGAATATGGTACGCAGTCATTACTGGATGTGTATTTTGAACGATGGGAAATAGAGAACAGCTACGGAGAGATAAAGCACAATATGCTCGAAGATGAAGTGCTGCTACGAAGTCAGTCTGTGGAGGGGGTAATACAAGAAATCTGGGGAATATTGATAGCTTACAATTTGGTTCGCCTGGAAATCAGTCGTATTGCGAGAGAGGCGCAGGTATCGCCATTGCGTATAAGTTTTATGATGGCATTGAGAGATATTCAGGATGAGCTGATGTGGTGTGCGATAGCCTCCCCCGGCTCCATCCCGAGAAAGCTAAGGGCCATGCGGGAGAGAGTTAAACGCTACATACTGCCCCCCCAAAAAAAAACGGCCCAAAGCAAGGAGCGTTCGTATCAATAAAACTCGCTACCCTGTTCGCTCTAAACACCTTAAGTGATAGGTGTTACCTCTTGAAGGGGCTTTTTCAAGATACGACGCAAGGCTTGCGCTGCATATAACTATTCAAGCATTGGTTATATACCCGTGATCATTGAAGATGCTTGATTTTCGATAGAATCAGGATCATGCTACGAACCATGAAAATTACACTGACTCCTCAACAGAAACTGCAACTCGAACAAATGCACGACATTGAACGTGATAGTCGAGTTTGCGACCGTATTAAGGCTGTTTTGCTGGCTTCTGAAGGCTGGAGTCAGACTATGATTTCACAAGCTCTTCGTATTCATGAATCGACCGTTGCTCGTCATCTCAGCGACTACGTTCTTTCTGAAAAACTTAAGCCTGAAAATGGCGGAAGCCAAAGCAAGCTTTCTGCTACTCAAACCATGCACCTAATCGAGCATTTGACTGAGAAAACCTATTCTCATACGCATCAAATTGTCACTTACTTTAAAGAGACATTTGGACTGGATTACACGGTTTCTGGTATGAATAAATGGCTTCACCACAATGGTTTTAGCTACAAGCAACCGAAAGGCGTACCACACAAGTTTGATGAAGCACAACAGCAAGCATTTATAGAGGCTTATGAAGCGTTAAAGGCAAGCTGTGACAAGGATGAATCGATAGTCTTTATCGACGCAGTTCACCCAACACTATCAACAAAAATATCTCATGGCTGGATACGAACTGGTCAGGATAAAGTGATTGAAACAACGGGTAATCGTAGCCGATTGAACATTATTGGCGCACTGAACTTGTCGGATATTGGAGCAACCATTGTTCACAACTATGAGAGCATTAACAGTGAATCGATTGTTCGCTTTTTCTGTGAGTTAAGAAAGAGTTATCCCTTAGCTCATAAGCTTCATATCATCTTGGATGGTGCGGGATATCACCGCAGTGACTTAGGTAGAGTAGGTCACTGGCTTCGGCACAACCCTTATCCAGCAACCCCTCTTCAATTCCGTGCATGAGGTTTTCCCTCACACGGCTTTCACATAAATGTTCACCTGCTCACCTTCGCAGTTTTCATCTTCGTCGGTTGTAGATACACAAGACCTGCCTTGTGTAACTTATCCCATGCATCTTGCGCAAGATACAGGCTCCGACGTTGACTTCGGCTTCTTGACCATCGATAAAAGCGTGCCACCAAAAACCAATCCATCTTGAAGAAGACCTGTCGAGGATAACCTACTTTGCCAAAGTAATTCTTCCAGCCTCTTACTACTCTATTAACCCGCTCAACGAGCTGATCTAGGGTCAGAGACGTTCTATGCTTCACTATGCTTCGCAACTTATCCTTATACTTCTTTTGGCTCTTCTTCGATGGATAGATCTTTACGTAGTTGGTGTGCTGGATGAAACCCACTATGTACTTGAAAGTGAACCCTAAGAAGTCAAATTCATTTCCTACTTGGGTCATATCTACGATGTGAGTTTTATCTTCATTGAGCTTTAGTCCTTCCTGCTCCAGCTCATTCTTTATCCAGTCCTGTTGGGCTGAATTGAATGGCGTTTTCGACAGGATAACAAAGTCATCTGCATAAGAAATTATCTTGCATGGTGTCTTTGTCGCAATCTTCCGACAAAAGTCATTTAGGTAAATGTTTGCCAATAGTGGCGAAATCACCCCGCCTTGAGGCGTGCCGATAGGGTTTCCCACTATTCGGCTCTTTCCTTTTGCTGTTGGCTCACTTATCGGCGCTTTGAGGAATAGCTTAATCAGTCTTAGTACTGCCCTATCCGTCACTTTAGACCTTACCTTATCCAGTAATCGTGAATGTGGTATAGTGTCGAAAAACTTTGATAGGTCAGCATCATAGACTTGCTGATACCCTTGTTTCAGATAGCCATTAATGCATATCACTGCGTCTTGTGCACTGCGCTTAGGTCTGTAACCGTAGCTATTACAGTGGAAGTGAGGCTCGAAGACTGGACTTAGCACAAGCGTGCATGCCATTTGTACAATGCGATCTCTGATACTTGGTATGCCCAAATTTCGAGTCTTACCATTGTCTTTTGGTATTTGCACTCTCTTGACCGGCAGAGGTCTGTACCTGCCTTCTACCAGCTCCGCTCTTAATGTTTTGATCAATTTACCAGACGTTTCAATGCTATTTAAGTCCTCAAATCTGACACCATCGACTCCCGCCGCCCCTTTGTTTGCTTTACACAAATAGAAGGCATCCCACAGGATGTCGAAACGACAAATTTTGTCATACAGACTAAAAAATGCTTGGTCTGGCTCCTGCTTTGAGCGCAGGTAAAGTTTTCGCTGAAATTCTCGAACTTTATTTGAAGTGCTAGCCATTCGGCAATCTCCTGCTGAAATTTCTTTAAAAACGTCATTTATGTTTGGGCCCCTTCCCTAGATGAGGTTATGTTGTCCTCATCATCTTTGGTACTATGGGCTCATCCGACTGCCTATTGTGTATACACTGAGAATTTCGAGGTCCCCTCTTATATCTCTGCGCTGGTGCGCGACTCCCACAGCAATAGGCTCTCCCACGTTTACTCAACATCCTTCAATGCATGCCATCTTGTATTACACCGGGAAACCACACACTTGCCTTCGCTAGTTGCTTCACTGTATGTGGCAGGGTTCGTATACTCGGAGCGACTCCCCATTTCCACTTGCGTGACGATGCTTAACCAAGTTCGCTTAATGCTACGGCCTACATTGCGTCTCAACGATTTCTCGTCTTTGTCACTGGGCTTCATATCATGCTGTTGCCATCATGTATGCCAGTCAGACTTCTAGGTGAACTAGCAATTTCCTAGGTAGGGACTTTGCACCCTACTGGACTTAACCCATTGTTTAGGTTAACGTTCTGGGCTTATTATGCCATTTAATCGCTTGGCTGCATCTCTTGCCCAGAGCAGTGTTGAGCACCTCGTGGCGCTCCCGAGATTCCGCAGCCAATTTAGGAATAAACTGCTTCATACAGAGCACCAAGAAGCTTAAGCAGCCGCGTCTGATGCTCTTGAACACCCGTTATGAAGCTTTGGCCGCCAAATTCGAGTGTGTCGATACCTTCGAATTTTAAGAA
>NZ_JAWOWF010000068.1:0-18061 GCF_033340295.1 Vibrio sp. 1401 | reverse complement strand
TGAGTTTAAAAGCGAGGGAGTAATCGCGCTGAGTTCTTTTAGTTGTTGATTTCATAACACTCTCCAATTTTGGGGGGAGAAAGTGTCAACCTTATTTAGGACGGCACACCTCTTTAATAAAAAGCCAGTAAATGTTAATTGCTGGCTTTTTTATTTGAAAAAATCGAGTCTCAAATCGCTTAGCGGTGTCTGTCCTTTCTAGACGATAAAACAAAATATGATAAATTAGTTGAGTAAAGCTTAGCTAGGCGTTAAGTTTTGCGTTTTGCTTTAAATGTTCAACAAACATAGATATTTTCTTAGCTACATGTTTTCTAGACGAGTAAAAGGCGTAAAGTACTAAATCCTCAGGTTCGTACTCTAGAGTGACGATTTCTAGCTCACCATTTTTGATCTCATTTTGGCATGACTCAATTGGCAATATTGCGTATCCAAGCCCTGATAACGCGCCATATCTGGCGAGATGACCGCTGTTTACTTTGAATGAAGATTGTACAGTTTGAGTAATATGGCCCCCAGCAGGGTTTCTGAATACCCATGGTGCACCATTTACTGCGGTAAGCGTCGTGATGCAGGGAACATGACTTAGATCCGTAATTTTGTAAGGGGGGGCGTATTTCTCAATTAGTTGAGGCGCGGCTAAAATGGCACTGGGCCAGCGTTTTATCTCTCTCGCCACCCAGTTACTGTCTGACAAAGTACCTCTGTGAAAACTCAATATTATATCAAAGCCATCGATAGCATCGCCTTTAGGGGCGAGCGTTGTATCACAATGCAAAGAGATTGCTGGATATTGATTGCAAAAGGAAACAATAGCTTTTGCCAGTACAGGTGTGTCTGGCATAAGAATTCGCAGTTCCCCTGTTACCGTGTGCGAGTGGCGCGTTACAGTTTCTAGTGCGGCGTTGAGTTGCTCCAATAACGGACGAGTGCTGCTATAGAGCTCTTCTCCAGCCTCGGTAGGCGTCATTCGCCTTGTTGTTCTATTGAACAACCTAATGTTTAACTTTTCTTCAAGCAGGGCAATGTGTCGGCTGACATTTGATGTTGGTATGTTCAAACACTCAGCGGCTCGCTTAAAGCTGTTGTTCTCATAAACACAGTGAAAACTTTTTAACCAGATTTGGTCAACGTTATCAAACATTTCATTATCCCACTTTATTGGATTATCAAGCCAGCATATCGCACTTTATCCCTGTACTAAGTTACATACAATTTTATTTACAAGTTTAAGCGAACAAACAACGAGATATCGCGCTAGAACGTAATCAATAGTGGTGAATTTATGAGCTGGTTAGAACGGTTATTTGAGAATAAAAATATAATAGGTTCGCGCAAAGCGTCTATCCCTGAGGGCGTTTGGACAAAGTGTCCTGAGTGTGAACAAATACTTTATAGTGCCGCGTTAAAAGAAAATTTGGAAGTATGCCCTAAATGCTCATATCACATGAGAATGGCTGCGCGTCAAAGGTTGATCTCTTTTCTGGACCATGGAACACAACAAGAGTTGGCAAGTGAGTTGGAGCCACAAGATATTTTGGGTTTTAAAGACTTAAAGCGATATAAAGAGCGAATTGCTTTAGCACAGAAAACGACTGGAGAAAAAGATGCGTTGGTGGTGATGGAGGGCAAGTTATTGGGTCTGCCTGTTGTTGCGTGTGCATTCGAATTCTCTTTCATGGCAGGTTCGATGGGCGCAGTGGTTGGCGAGAAGTTTGTCCGAGCAGTTGAAAGCGCAATTAATACAAAATCTGGGTTAGTATGTTTTTCCGCTTGCGGAGGGGCGCGCATGCAAGAGTCTTTGGTGGCACTCATGCAAATGTCAAAAACCAGCGCCGCGTTAAACCACTTATCTGAGCACAGATTACCCTATATCTCAGTATTGACGGACCAAACTTATGGTGGCGTCTCGGCGAGTTTAGCCATGTTAGGAGACATCAATATTGGTGAACCTAAAGCAAGTATTGGCTTTGCGGGAAGACGGGTCATTGAGCAAACGGTACGTGAAAAGCTACCAGACGAGTTTCAGCGAAGTGAGTTTTTACTAGCGCATGGTGCGCTAGATATGATTGTCGATAGACGTGAAATGCGCGATCGCGTTGGCCGCTTACTGGCTAAGTTAACCAACGCGAGGGTGGTCTCAGAATAGGTTGTATTAAAGTTAGACTTAGTACTTGCGTTTATTGAGCCGTAATCATTACAAACCGTTCATTTTGCCCCCATCTTGGTTCCGCATTCATTAGGCTGAGATCCAACGCCGTTTGGTATGGGTCAACAGCAAAATGGTCGCTTACTAACCCCCAGAGCATCCAGTTGATTGCGGTTTCATTCTCGGTAAGCTCTTCGAGTGGCGCTTGGAGGAAAAAGTACTCATCTTCGCCATCGTAACCGAGCCGATCATAGATAATGTTGCGTAGCTCTCGTTCCAAATCATGTTGGAGGTTGATTGAGTCGTACAGTTGCTCTTCTGTTGGGCCATTCTCATGGTGATAAACATTGCGTTTTGACTCTTTGTGTAAAGTACCTGCGCCAGTTTCAATGCTTACTTTCTTTTGCGAGTGTTGCTCAAGAACTTGAATGATTTCATCCTCTAGTTGATCGAGTTTACTCAGCAAAACTTGATTGTTTATGTCACCAGCGGGGGAGGCCATCGTTTGGAAGGCTTTCACTCTCTCGTAGACTGCTTTCCCGTGAGGAAGGGCTGCAAAACACTGTTCTTGGAGCGCTTCATTGGCTTGCCAAATGCCCGAGTAGAGCTCGTAATCATGTGTATATGGTGGAAGCTCTTCAGTATCTTCCCCTAATAATTCTCGCCAGTGCTTTTGCCACTGTTCTTCTTTTGCGTGTTTTACACGCGCGTATTGCTTAACCCAGCGGTTACGAAGTTTTACCCCAAAAATGGCAAGTCCCCATGGAGCGAGCAAATAAAAATAATAGTGAGAAGAGTTATCCCAAAAGTAACCGTAAACGTAAACACCAAAAGCAAGCACCCAAGTTCCAATAGTACAAGCAATAACCCCGGACATTATTGATGATTGGCGCTTTGTTTCTCTTAATGTATTACCTTCAGCACATAACCGAAAAATGCCGCCAAAAACAAAGGCAAACGTTGTCATGAAGTAGGCAATCCCCGTTCCCAAAAATCCCCAAAGTGACATGTATTATCCCTAGCCAAATATCTGCTTTATTCACTCATCAATGACTCGAGGAGTAAATGTGTTTGATTTGGCGGAGAATTTACCATTAATGCCAACTTTTTGATATGCACTCTGTGACTTATTGAGAATGAGTCACAAATAAAAATAGATGGTATCAAGCATCAAAATTTAATTTAGAACCTTTGATTGTCGCGAACTCTATCTGGAAGAGTTAAGGGGGGCGTTTAAGGGCAATTTTCCTCATAAAGTCGTTATTTAGAAAAAGGTAAATTAATGTTTTTATTGATAATTGTGAGTTTTTTTGGAGTGGGATTGCTCCCATTTAATTAGAGTAAAAGACCTATTTTTGGGAGCGGTTTCATAAATTTTATGACACTGATTTCACTGTTTGAGCTGTAAAGAATATAAATCCCCACTCAATGTATGTTAATAATCAATGAGTGTTGTTATGTCTCATATCCGTTTTTTCCCGCGCCATCGTTTGGCGCTTGCTTGTATGCTAGCGAGTGTGTCTGGCTTCTCTTTTGCACAAAATCAGTGTGCTGTTGCTGATTTACAACAATCGCGAGATCTGGCTACTGCCGTTTCTGGTGCTGAGTATGATTGCTACCACGCTTGGTTTTCAGCACCTTCAGAAACGCTGAATGATATCTATAGTGAAGCGAGCCTAAGCCGTATCCAAGTCGCGCTGGATCAAGAAATCGCTCGCTATCGTGGTGAAGCAGATCAAGCTCGTATTCTAGAGAACCTAGGCGAATTTATTCGAGCGGCCTACTACGTTCGCTACAACGCTGGTACTGGTACACCTGAGTTTTCGCAAGCGTTGAGTCAGCGTTTTGCTCAGTCGACGAACCTATTCCTAAACAACCCTCATGCTTTGGATCAAGGTCGTGAACAAGTTGGTGCAATGAAGAGCCTGACTTTGATGGTTGATAACGTTAAGCAGTTGCCGCTGACCATGGATAGCATGATGGCCGCGTTGATGCACTTTAATCGTGAAACCGCGCAGGACACGCAATGGGTCGATGGTTTAAACAACTTGTTCCGCTCTATGGCAGGCCATGCGGCGAACGATGCGTTCTACCGATACATGGCAAACAATACACACCATATTGATACGTTGGTGAAATTCGCATCTGATAATGCTTGGGCATTAGATACGGATGCAAGCTTTATCGTTTTCAATGCATTACGTGAAACTGGTCGTTTGCTCGCAAGCCCAGATCAGGAGACCAAACGCAAAGCATTGGCAGTAATGCAACAGGTGATGCAGCGTTATCCACTGGGTAGTGAGCATGACAAACTATGGCTTGCTGCCGTTGAAATGATGAGCTACTACGCACCAGAAGGCCTAAATGGTCTGAATATTGAGCAAGCCAAGCAAGATTTAGCTGCACGTGTAATGCCAAATCGTTTTGAATGTCAGGGACCTGCCATTATTCGCTCTGAAGATCTGACCGATGCTCAAGCAGCGAAAGCGTGTGAAGTGCTAGCGGCAAAAGAAGCCGACTTCCATCGAGTTGCGAATACGGGTAATCAACCTGTCGCTGATGATTTGAATGATCGTGTTGAAGTGGCGGTATTCGCGAGTAACGCTAGTTACGTTGATTACTCTTCATTCCTATTTGGTAATACAACGGACAACGGTGGTCAGTACCTAGAAGGTGACCCTTCAAAAGCGGACAATACTGCGCGTTTCGTCGCTTATCGCTACGCGAATGGTGAAGATCTCTCTATCTTGAACCTAGAACATGAATACACGCACTATTTAGATGCACGATTTAACCAATACGGTTCGTTCAGCGATAACTTGGCTCATGGTCATATTGTTTGGTGGCTAGAAGGTTTTGCTGAATACATGCATTACAAGCAAGGTTACCAAGCTGCGATTGAGCTGATTGCAGATGGTAAACTGAGCCTTTCCACTGTGTTTGATACCACGTACTCTCACGATACCAATCGTATCTATCGTTGGGGTTATCTAGCTGTTCGATTCATGTTAGAAAATCATCCACAAGACGTCGAAAGCTTGTTGGCATTGTCGCGCTCTGGCCAGTTCGAACAATGGGCACAGCAGGTGACGTCTTTAGGTCAACAATACGATGCTGAGTTTGAACGTTGGTTGGACACATTAAAAGTGGAACCTGAGCAACCTGGTACAGACCCAGAAGAACCAACAGAACCAACAAGCCCTGAAGCAAAAGTGACTGAATTGACGGCGAACCAAAGCCTTCAGCTCAGTGGCGAAGCATACAGCGAAAAACTGTTCTACGTTGATGTTCCAGCCAACACCGTTAACTTCAATGTATCTATTGAGGGTGCGGGTGATGCGGATCTTTACATGAGCTACAACAAAGTCGCGCATTACTATGATTTCGAAATGAGTCAATATGCTGATGGCAGCAATGAAGAGATTGTGTTTGAACCAGAGCAAGATGGTTACGTTAAAGCGGGTCGTTACTACATCAGCTTAACTGGACGTGATAGCTATGACTCAGTGAATCTTGTGGCTGCGTTAGAAGTGGAAGCGCAAACACCGCCAACCCAAGTGCAAGATGATTTAGCACCTGTGGTATTAGAGTCTGGTGAAGCCAAAATGCTTACCGTTCACAAGCAGCGTTATGCAGCAGTTTATGTGCCTGAAGGTGTTGAAGAGGTTCGTGTATGGCTAACGGCTCACTCTCAAACTGGTAATGTCGATCTATACGCGAGTAGGGAGCATTGGCCTACAGTAGAGCAGCACGAGTATGCGTCCAACTATGCAGGCAGCAATGAATACCTTGCGATTCCTATGACTGAAGCAGGGTACGTGCACTTCGCTCTTCAGGCTCCAGAGCAAGGCGATGACGTTGAAATGCTAGTGCACTTCAACTAAAAAAATTCGATTAACTAAAGTCGAGATAAAACGTCGCTGATACAGCGACGTTTTTGTTTATATCGGACACGATTATAAACAAACAGCGGCGAATGCTAGTTAATCGGCTGATCTATCGAGTTATCAGTTGCCCTTTTTCTAAACGACTTTAAGTTTGTATTGCAATTTACCGAGTACATAAACTTTTTTAGCGACGCGTTCTGTGACCTAGCTTCTGATTTGTGCTTCCCAAATGGATACAATATATATGCACCCCGTGCAATAAAGTGAAAAGGGAAAGACATGAAAACGCTTATTTATGAAACGTTGATTAGCCTTGCTAACCAAGAACCAGAACAACATGCAAGAATCCGACAAAATCTCTATGAACAGTTGGATCTGCCGTTCGATAAGCAGCTGGCTTTGTATTCTTGTGCCCTTGGTCCTGCAAGTTCAGGCAAGTTGGAGAGCAGTCAAGGCATTAACAACGCGGTAGATTGCGCGGTTAAACTGCTTGAAACTCCTGAGCGCTAATTCACTCGTTGTTTTAATCACGGCCCGAACCCCAAGGGCCGTTTTTAATTGCGGTTAAATTAATTTCAACGTCGTTATTACTCTGCTCTTTCCGCTAGCACTTCTTTGAATGCAAACATGCCGTTTAATGCCGTGGGAAAACCTGCGTAGACGGACATCTGCAAAATGATCTCTTTAATCTCATCCTCGCTACAGCCTACATTCAGCGCTGCATTTAAGTGCACTTTTAGTTGCGGCGCGCAATTCCCCATTGCCGTTAGCGCGGCGACGGTTGCGATTTCTCTCGATTTTAGGTCTAAGCCCGGGCGAGCATAAATATCGCCAAACGGATACTCAATGGTGTACTGAGCTAAATCTGGACAAATATCTTGTAAGGTTTCGATGACATTATGACCAGCGTCGCCATCAATTTGAGAGAGTAGTTCTAATCCTTTGTTAAAGCGTGATTGTTCCATCGGTATGTTCCTAGTGAATAAACGTAAACACACCTTAATCGTTAGAGTTAACTCTAAGTCAACGAACTTTTCCGCTTTTATACAAGGCAATTTTTTCTTCTAGAGCCGATAAGTGCTTTTTCTGTTGCTCAATGTGGCGTTTGAGGTTTTCTTGGTGTTGTTCTAACAGGGCTTGACGTTGTGGTACAGATTGAGAGCCGACTTCCCTTAATTTGGCATACTCTAGAATCTCTTCAAGTGGCATTGCAGTTTCTTTTAAACGCTTAACAAAGCTTATCCAGTTTAGATCTTTCGAACTATACATTCGATGTCCACTCGCGTTTCTATGGACATGTTTAAGTAAACCGATTTTTTCATAGTATCGAAGAGTATGAGCAGATAGCCCGACGAGGTCAGAAAATTCTTTGATATTCATTATTATCCTCCAAGGTAGAGCATACCCCATAGAGATAAGCTAAGTTTCGCATTTTGAAGTCATTTCGGGACAGATACAAACAGAAATCTTTAGTCTTTTAACGCTAGGTATGGTGATTTACTGGATTTTTGAAACGCGCCAAACGTGATCCATCTGCCAGTTTCGTTTTATTAACAATTGTTACTCAACGGGTTGGCTTGGCTATTTTTATCCTTTGGGCCTATTTTAGGGCGTACGTAGGTCTTATATTTTATCTTTTTCAATTGAAATTTTTGTTAAATAAAACAATGACTTAGTGTTTTGTTGGGCTGTTTGGGGTGTATGTTGTGTGCCCGTTATTCACTCAGAACGATTTATCGCTGTGCAATGGATGAGTCGCTACGCCTTCGATTTCAGCCTTGAGTTAGTGCTAAAAGGGTGAGTGCCTCTGATGAATAGCTTTTATAATTTCGATTATTGAATTCACTCACAAAAAAATGCAAACAAGTAATCGTGAGTGGAAACGAGCAGGAGAACAACATGAGTGGCTCACAGGAAACACAATCATTCGGTGCAAACGTTATCTTACATGCATTTGATTGGAAGTATGCTGACATTGCCCAACGAGCAAAAGAAATCCGCGAGCTTGGTTATGGCTCTGTGTTGGTTTCGCCACCAATGAAAAGCGCACACGATGAGCGCTGGTGGCAGCGTTATCAACCACAAGATTATCGTGTTATCGATAATGCCTTGGGTGATACCAAAGATTTTATTCATATGGTTCGTGAACTGGAGCAAGTTGGTGTGTGGGTTTATGCCGACGTAGTGTTTAACCATATGGCAAATGAGGCCCACCTTCGCAGAGACCTTCAGTACCCAAGACAAGAGGTCTTGGAGGAATACCAGAACGACAAACAGAAATATCAGTCGCTAGCGTTGTTTGGCGATCTATCTCAACCACTTTTTGATGAAGAGGACTTTGTTGAAGCATTCGGCATCAAAGACTGGAAAGATAAGTGGCAGGTTCAAAACGGACGTATCACCGGTGGGCCAACCGACCCTGGCTTGCCAACTCTTCGTGTTTGTGACCATGTCGTTGAACAGCAGCGAGCGTACCTAAAGGCGCTGAAAGCTATTGGTGTGAAAGGTTTTCGTATTGACGCTGCGAAACACATGACGTTAGAGCATCTTAAGCGTGTTTGGACAGACGACATCACGCGGGATGTGCATATATTTGGTGAAATTATTACCGATGGCGGTGCGACGGAAGAAGAGTATCAGCTGTTTCTTGAGCCGTATCTACAGGAAACTCGCCTAGGTGCGTACGATTTCCCTTTGTTCTCAACCATGTTTAAGGCGTTTGCTAAAAAGGGCAGCTTCAAGTCTCTGATTGATCCCTATTGTTTTGGTCAGGCTCTGTCCCCCGGTCGTGCGATTACATTTGCTATCACACATGATATTCCTAACAATGATGTCTTTCTTGATCTCATCATGGACGAGGAAAATGAATGGTTAGCTTATGCCTATATTCTAGGCCGAGATGGTGGTGTGCCGTTGATTTATACCGACTTAAACACCAGCGGTATTAAAGGTAAAAATGGTCAGCCAAGATGGCAAGGTGCATGGAGCGATCCGAGAATGGCAAAAATGATCCAGTTCCATAATATGACGCATGGCGAGCCGATGAGTGTTCTTGAAGGTAACGATGACATGCTCGTACTGAAGCGAGGTGACAAAGGTATTGTGGTGCTTAATAAATCACAGCGTCAACAGTCTTTGACATTAAAAATCGATGGTAATTGGGTTGATTTGATGACAGAACAAATCATTCCAACTGACGGTAAGTTAATCGTACCATCTAAGTCGTCGATGTTACTCGTCGCGAAGTAGAAGATGTACACACCGAGGTTAGCAACTTCGGTGTGTATGTTTTTCATCGTCATTCACGTTCTGCTGAAGTTCAATATAAACTCAAACTCTCTCGTTTTTGCTAGAAATTTATGAGCACTCGTTAACGCAACATTCTGCTTTTAAAAAACCAATTACGTCATCTAAGCACTGATATTCTGCAACACAAAAAAGGGTTCTACCCTCACGGCGCTGGGTGAGAAGACCGGCTGAAGCAAGGCTCGAGATATGATGAGAGAGAGTGGATGCTGGAATGCCAAGCTTTTCTTGTACGCCGCCTACCGCGATACCTTTGTATCCCGCTTTGACGACTTCTTTGTAAATACTTAAACGAGTCGGATGCCCTAACTCTTTTAGTGCTTTAGCAACGGCTTCAAGCTCCATACTGACCTCTAAAGAATGACCACAGTAATTTTGTTTCGATAATAGGGAAAGTCTCGGTAAATGCCAACTATTACGATCTCAGAACAATTTAAATCAGATGAGATTCATGCTGGCTCATGCCTTCATGACAACAATTGTCTGTTCTAATGAGACAGATCAATCTTCATTATTATTTCACGCCACGTTCAAAATCCCTCGTCTACACTCACTGTTGAGTTGTCAGTTGGCAGACCAAGGAGGCGGCCATGATTGCGGTTCATAGAGATTATTGTTTGTCTAACAGTTCGGAGTTACATGCCCACGTTAAAGTCAATCCTGTCGGTAAATTAGAAGTTGAGATTGTTGAACTTCAAGAGCGCCACACCACAGAGTTTGATGATTTGTCTTTTGAGAGTCGTGGGTGTGAAACTCGAATCTGTGGTAAAGAAGACACAACTCCGTGGCAGTTCAATCTTGCAGTTACTGATGCGTTAGAGCTTTCTCATTTAGTGGAAGAAGCAAACGAAGAGTATGAGATTTTAATGAATGATCTTATGTAATATCGAGAAGATCATTTTATCCTGCACGGCGTGTGGCTCTGTACTGAAAAAATAAAAACCTCCCAAGCGGGAGGTTTTTAATATGGAGTGCGTTATCGTTGGATAGGCTCTTCTCTTGGTGGTGTTAGCTCTTGGACGTTATCTTCATTAAAGTCATCGGCGTAACCTTTAGGTGGCGGTGTCCAACCACGTTCTGACCGCGATAGTTTGTCATGACGATCTTTTTGCATCTCTTCCGCCATTTTCTCCTCTAACTGAATAAACAGTTGTCGGAAATTGTTGTCATAGCGTTCACCTTCAGAATCATCTTCCCAAGCTTTGTAGAGTATTTCTGACTTACGTGCTTCAACACGCTTATATGTCGCCTTCTGTTGTTCAACAAAGAAGGGGTGAATGCCAAGTGCTTTCATTGTGTGACCGCCCATCTCCAATGCAGAATGGTAGGTCTCTGATTCAATAATATCAGCTCCCGCTTGACGCAAAAGATAGCCATGTCCACGGTCAAAGGCACGTGCAATCACTGTTACTTTTGGGTACGTGTGCTTAACGTACTTCACTAGTTCTACACTCGATTCTTGGTTATCAATCGCCACAACCAACGCAGCGGCGTGCTCAATGCCGGCTGTATGTAGCATATCTGGTCGAGTCGCGTCGCCAAAATAGGCGCGAGTGCCAATCTGGCGCATGTTATCGACTTGGTCAGATTGATGGTCAAGTACCACGGTAGTCACGCCGTTTGATACCAATAGGCGATTCACTATTTGTCCAAAGCGGCCGATGCCGGCGATGATCACCGTGCCTGTTTCCTCAATCGTATCGCTTTCGCGTTCATTTGACTGGCTTTCAAAGCGCGGCAGAATCACTCTATCAAACAGAATAAACAAACCTGGTGTCAGGAACATCGAAATCGCAACCACTAACGCAAGAGTTTGTGAAAGTTCAAATGGGATGACGTGGTTTTGCACTGAAAAGCTTAGAAGCACAAAGCCGAATTCACCTGCTTGAGCCAAGCTTAGGGTAAACAGCCAGCGGTTGCTGCCTTTCACCCTAAATATCAGTGCAAGAATAAACAGCACCAAGGCTTTCAAAACCATCACGCCAATGGTCAATGCCATGACCAACCAGAAATCACCAAAAAGGACCGAGAAGTTGATCCCTGCGCCAACGGTAATAAAGAACAGACCTAACAATAGGCCTTTAAATGGTTCGATGTTGGATTCTAACTCGTGGCGGAATTCACTGTTCGCCAATACAACGCCAGCCAAGAAGGTTCCTAAGGCAGGAGATAAGCCCACTAAGCTCATCAGCGCAGCGATACCAATGACCAGCATGAGTGCAGTTGCGGTAAAGATTTCTCGCAAACCAGAGCTAGCCACATAATTGAGCAGAGGTCGACTTAAAAAGTGTCCACCAACGACGACGATTGCAATCGATGCTGTGATTACGATGCCGTATGCCCAGCCGGGCAACCCCGCAACGAGGCTTAATTCTTCATGGTGCGCTGCGGCTGTTTGAGCCGCGGACTGTGCCTGTTCAATTAATTCAGGTAAGGCCAATAGAGGAATGAACGCCAACATTGGTATCACTGCAATATCTTGAAAAAGCAACACGGAGAAAGCGTTTTGTCCACCTTCCGTCTTCGTTAATCCTTTTTCGCTAAAAGTTTGCAAAACAATCGCAGTAGAAGAGAGGGCGAAGATCAAACCTATGGCTAAGGCTATGGTCCAAGGCTGGTCAAAATACAAGGCAATACCCATAATCGCCGCGACGGTACCGCCGACTTGCAGACCTCCTAAGCCCATTAAGCGATTGCGCATTGCCCACAACATTTTGGGTTCGAGCTCTAAGCCAACGAGAAACAGCATCATCACCACGCCAAACTCGGCAAAGTGCTGGATTGTTGTTGTTTCTTCACCGACTAAACCGATAATTGGGCCAATGACCACACCTGCGATGAGATAGCCTAAAACGGACCCAAGTCCCAAACGCTTAGCAAGTGGGACTGCAATTACAGCAGCAATCAAATATACGAAGGCTTGTAAGAATATCCCTGTCATGAAGCCTCCTTAATGAGCTCTGGCAATGCGCTGTTAAGCTTGATTAATGACGCCGCAGCTTCAACATCCAACCTATCTTCGACTAAAGCTGTTAGCAGGCTCTTGTACCGCTCAACATGACGAGGGATTCGCCCTTCTTCATCTGCTGTACGTGCGCCAAACATCGCGAGAGGGGCAATGTAGTTCATGCCTGTCAGTGCGGACATTTGTTCAATAGGCGCAAGCAGTTGACGAATCGTAAAGTGGTTGTAGCCCTCTGCCTTATAAGCTTCTTCTTTACCCCCTGCAGACAGCACACAAAGCATGGTCTTACCTTGCAGTGCTGTGCCATCTGTACCGTAAGCAAAGCCATATTCCAAAACCAGATCTTGCCACTCTTTTAAAATTGCAGGCGTTGAATACCAATATAGTGGGAATTGGAAAATCACCACGTCATGCTCACGTAGGCGTTGCTGCTCACGGTCGATATTAATATCGAAACGAGGGTATTCGCCATAGAGATCAACACATGTCACGCCTTCAATTTTTTGAGCTTCTTTGAAAAGTGGAGTATTCACTTCTGAACGATGCTGGGAAGGATGAGCAAAGAGAATGAGTACTTTTTTATTTGCCATAGGGATCCTTGCTATCTAAATAACCATGCCCAGTAGGAGCGCGGGTTGGTTAGAAAATGTAACTCATAAATGATCGCCAAGCTAGTTTGGAAAACTGTTTAAGCTGTTTCAATATCAATAAAAAACCACCAAATAAATTGGTGGTTTTGGGAAGCGTTACGTTTTACTAATCATGAATAGGGACGACTAGAATATCCACCGGTGACTTGTTAATTAAGTGTCTGGAGTAAGAAATAATCTTGCTCCAGAAATCTTGGTGGTGACCACAAATCAGAAGATCCACTTCTTGCTCTTTAATGGTGACCTCTAATTTATCAGCCAAGTCGCCAGTACCTACGAAGAAATGTTTAAGTGGGTAATCCATGTAATCACTAAATGTTTTTAAACATTCCATTGAATGCTCATTCAACGGCCTTTGATCCGGGTTTTCTTTAATGTCTACAAGCTCACGATAGATTTCTCCGTGCGTACCATCAATATGAATAAAGGAGATATCGGAGTCGAGATAGTTTGCCATTGATACCGCTCTGTCGATAAGCACGGTGCTTTCATCTGACAGTTCGAGTGCAACAAGGATATGTTTGTATTTCATAACCACGCCCTTATGTGGATTATCTTTACCCTAAGCATAGTATGGCTTGGATAAAAATTGTGTTGCTAAGATCTCGAAATTGTTCAAAGACTTGTTAAAAAGTTAATGTGATATAACAACTTACTGTGAAACTTTCTTTTTGTTCGCATTTGGTTAGAAAGCTTGCTTTTTGAACAAAAAAGCGACTACACTCTGCGCATCATTTCTCTAGGAGATTACGCCAACATGAAGAACTAAACCTGTCATCCATATTTTTACTTATTTTTTGGATCTGCAGGGTTAGTAGGCGTAGCTCACTTTCCGATATTTCTTTGCAACAAGACGACTTTTTGATTTGACGTATATCGTCGAACTTTACATAGAGCTTAATGCGTTTTTGCACGCGTTTTGTTGCAATTTCAAATCATAGCTACGGCTGTTGTCCCTGTCATACAGGAGGCAAATTATGCCGGTTTTACAAGCTTTTAATGTTAGCCATCAGTTTGATAATGGCGAGACGCTATTTCAGTCTATTTCTTGTTCCATGACTAAACGACGTGTTGGTTTGGTTGGGCGCAATGGCATCGGTAAGTCGCTTTTGGCTTCCATTTTGGCGGGAGAAACTCAGCCTGCCAGCGGTGTTGTGACTTCTCCCTCTTCTTTCATGATGTATCGCCAGCAGCCGTCTGATCTGCTTTCAGGCCAGCAATCGATCGCCCAGTTTCTGGGAACAGACTCGGTCTTACATGCTTTGAAGCAGATTGAACAAGGTGATGTTTCTGAGCATTGGTTCGAACTGGTTGGCGAACAGTGGGATATTGAACAGAAACTCAAACAGCAGCTTGCTGCGATGGGCTTGCCGCAAGACCCTGATTTCTCTTGTGCTCGGCTCAGTGGTGGTCAGTTGGCACGTTTGCAGTTATGGCAGTTGTTTGAAAACGAAACGGAGCTTTTGATTCTTGATGAGCCATCCAATCACCTCGATACCGAGGCGAAACAATGGCTGATAGAGTCTATGAGGCATTTCGGTGGCGCGATTTTACTCATCAGTCACGATCGTGAGCTGCTACGAGAGATGGAGGAAATTTGGGAACTATCGGGCCTAGGCTTACAAGTTTTTGGTGGAAATTACGATGTGTATGCCGAGCAAAAACGCACTGAGTTACAAGCGGTCGAAAGGCAGTTAGCGCAGGTCGATAAACACAAAAAACGGTTAGCTGAGCAAGCCCAGAAAAATCGCGAAAAAGCAGACCAACGCGCCGCGCAAGGGAACAAACTGCGCAAAGACGGCAGTCAGCCCAAAATTTTGCTTGATGGCAAAAAGGATAGCGCGACCGCCAGCGCCTCAAATCGCAATAAGAATGAGCAACTCAGACAAGCGCATTTACAAGCCAAAGAGCGGGCGTTGCAATCGCGACATGAGCAGCTCAAAGCGCAAAAGCTTTATCTTGCAGATAATCCGAACCGTTCGAGAAAAGTGTTGTCGATACAAGAAGGTATATTGCCTTTTGGGGATTCTACTCCTATCACTTTGCAGATTTTTGCGAACGATAAAGTCCATCTCAAAGGGAAAAATGGCTGCGGAAAGTCAACCTTGTTAAAGACGTTGCTTGGCGAGTTGTCGTTGCTGAGTGGTGAGCTGCAAGTGAATACCCCCTTGTATTATCTCGACCAACACTTTGGCGCAGTGAATCCAAATCTTTCGTTACTTGAGAACGTAATGGAGACCTGCCAAGAGATGACGGAAAGTGAAGCGAGAACCTTATTGGCGGGGATCGGTTTTCGTCGAGACGCTGTGTTTCGGTTGGGATGCGTACTAAGCGGTGGCGAGAAGATGAAGCTCGCAATGCTGATCGTCAGCCATCAACACTCCCAGCCTTTGCTGCTGCTCGATGAACCAGATAACCATCTCGATCTCGAGTCAAAAGTAATGCTTAGTCAGGCGTTAAATGTATACAAAGGTGGATTTGTTCTGATTAGTCACGACCAAGATTTCGCTTCTGAGTCTGGGGTTTTGCGCCAAATCGAGCTGACTTAGACGAAAGAGAGTAAACGTCATCGTAGCTCTTCAGTATTGTTCCCAAGTTCTACACTTCCACTTACTAGTTTGTAGAACTGGAAGGAAATGAGGGAGTTAGGATGGCTTTCACAACTCGTTTAATGAAATTAGATTCATTTTGTCGATATATAGTAGAGTTCTGATGTATTGCACAAAAAGACAACAGAAAAATAAAAAGGAATTTCATGAAAAAGAACACCCTAGCACTCACAACCGCTCTCGCACTCGGAAGTGTGTTGTCTGTGGCGCATGCCAATGAAGCGGCGCAATCGTCGGTTGAACAGGTAAGCCCGAAAGCCATCACGTATCCAACCACACAAAAAGTGGATATTGTCGATGACTACTTTGGTACAAAAGTGAGTGATCCTTATCGCTGGTTGGAAGACGATCTCAGCCCAGAAACCGCAGAATGGGTGAAGGCGCAAAATGCAGTGACGTTTGATTATCTGGCGAAAATCCCTTACCGCGAGCAGATTGAAGAGCGCATCACTAAGCTCATGGATTACGAAAAACAAAGCCAGCCGTTCAAAGAGGGTAAGTTCACTTACTTCTACAAAAATGACGGGTTACAAAACCAAGACGTGCTTTATCGGCAGCTAGGTGATGGTGAAGCAGAAATTTTCCTCGATCCAAATACTTTTAGTGAAGATGGCACCACATCGTTAGCGGGAGTGAGCTTTTCACGTGATGGTTCTTTGGTTGCATACAGCATTTCGGAAGGCGGTAGCGATTGGCGCAAAGTCATTGTGTTAGACACAGAAACCAAAAAGCCCGTCGGCGAAACGTTGGTGGATATTAAGTTCAGTGGCATCAGTTGGCTCGGCAATCAAGGCTTCTATTACTCAAGTTATGACAAGCCAAAAGGGAGTGAACTTTCCGCGAAGACAGACCAACACAAGCTCTACTTTCATAAACTAGGGACGAAACAAAGTGAAGACCAATTAATTTTCGGTGGTGTAAAGGACGAAAAGTATCGCTACGTTGGGGGTTACACGTCGGAAGATGAACGCTACTTGTTTATCTCAGCTAGCGTATCGACGTCGGGCAACAAACTGTTCTTCAAAGACCTGAGTAAGCCAAATAGCTCGCTCAAAACCATTTTAGATAACACCAGTTCTGATACTTGGGTGATAGACAACCAAGGCACGAAACTGTACTTGGTTACGAACCTTAATGCGCCGAACAAACGCGTCGTGACGGTGGATGCAAGTCAGCCGCAGCCCAAAAACTGGAAAGATGTGATTCCTGAAACAAAGAACGTGTTACGTGTTTCTACCGCGGGTGGCAATTTGTTTGCGAGCTATATTGTTGATGCGATCTCGATGGTGAAGCAATACGACATGAACGGCAAACTCATCCGAGAAATCAAATTGCCTGATATTGGCAGCGCATACGGTTTCTCGGGGAAAAAAGAAGAAACCGAAGTCTACTATTCTTTCACCAACTACAAGATGCCAAGCACTACCTATCGTCTGAACATCAAAGACGGTGATAGCGAGGTGTACTACAAATCTAAAGCGCCATTTGACCCTGTTTTGTATGAATCTCGCCAGGTGTTTTACACCTCAAAAGACGGAACAAAAGTGCCGATGATCATCACCTATAAAAAAGGGACACCGATGGACGGCAGTGCACCAACCATCCTATATGGTTATGGCGGTTTCAACATTAGCCTCACGCCATCTTTTAACCCGACACGTGCGGCTTGGTTAGAGCTTGGTGGTGTTTACGCGGTAGCGAACATTCGTGGTGGTGGGGAATATGGCAAAGAATGGCACAACGCTGGCATTCAAATGCAAAAGCAAAATGTGTTTGATGACTTTATTGCTGCGGCTGAATTCCTAATTGATGAAAAGGTAACGTCATCAAACAAGTTAGCCATTAACGGTGGATCGAATGGTGGCTTGTTAGTAGGGGCCGTTATGACGCAACGTCCAGAGCTGTTTAAAGTGGCGCTGCCAGCAGTCGGCGTACTGGATATGCTGCGTTACCATACTTTTACCGCAGGTGCTGGTTGGGCGTATGACTACGGCACGGCAGAGCAAAGTAAAGAGATGTTCCAATATCTGAAAAGTTATTCGCCGGTGCACAATGTAAAAGCAGGGGTGGAATACCCAGCAACATTGATTACAACCGGTGATCATGATGACCGTGTTGTTCCTGCTCACTCATACAAATTTGCTGCTGAGTTGCAATCGAAGCAAGCGGGTTCAAATCCGACCTTAATTCGCATCGAAACCAATGCAGGACATGGTGCAGGCACACCAACGCGTAAAATAATTGAGACAAATGCAGATATTTATAGTTTTGCACTGTTCAATATGGGAATAGAGAGACTGCAATAGTGCGAATTGTTTGCGTTTTAGTTATCGAAACGCATCGGCGATTTATCGCTCGATAATAAAAGGGAATCACAGAGAGTGATTCCCTTTTTATTTATTATAGGCCTACTATTCTAACCGAGATTCCGCAGCCAATTTAGGAATAAACTGCTTCATACAGAACACCAAGAAGCTTAAGCAGCCGAGTCTGAT
>NZ_JAWOWF010000067.1:0-19227 GCF_033340295.1 Vibrio sp. 1401 | reverse complement strand
TGAAACTCAGTATATTGTTTAATAATTATTCAATTTCGGACGACTTGGTTTTCTGTCCGAATTACGCAACAAAGCCGGTAACTGGGCTCGGCTGGCCAGTAACACAATCTTATCCAATATTTTTCGCGATAAGACGTATGCTTGCACTTTGGTTGAATTCGGTAACTCGACCGCATCGGCAATAATGTCGATGGCACGCTCAGAGATCAGTTCTTTCAACAAAAACGGTAATGCAGCTGGCCATTCTTGACGCGGCATGACCGGTTTGTCGATTTGGTACATCTGGTAATAGTTATGAGAAAGAATAACCGTTAATGAATCATACGCACTCGCTGCAACGCTCAATGCTTGCTCAACGGCTTTTTCCCAATTGGACTCAGAAATATCAAATTGGTATGGACGACTACTTTTGATTGAAGATGATAAATAAACGGCGTCTGGCTGAATAACCAAAAAGCAGGAGCGACCACCACTAGATGATCGCTTAAGCTTGTCGAATAGTGCTTTGAAATCCATGATTATTATCTTTATTTTTTCCGCCAGCGATTTCGTCTTCCCAATTTAACTTGGGATTCTGATTGAGAATTCGGCAACGCTTGGGGACGAGGAAGAAACTGCTGCTCCGCAGAAAAGTAACGCCCTTGCCCACCATAAACCCCGAGCTCAATTAATGTGTTGAGCTCGTTCTGATTCTCAATTCCCACTGCTATAATTTTAGTTTTACTGTTTGCCGCCGCACCTAGCATACTGCGGACAAATAGCTGGTTTTCATGTCGTTGGTCGATTTTTGCTACTAAACTGCGATGAAGTTTAAGGTAACGAATGTCCACTTCTTTTAAATAGTGAGTGCTGACGATGGTACGCCCAGCCTGCCCAACCATTAAGTGGCACCCTAAACCGGCCAGCATTTTAGCGACTGGTCGCATAAAGTCTAAGTGTCTTACAAATTGTGCTTCAACAAACTCAAAACTGAGACACTTTCTCTGCTCACGTGACAACTGTAAGAGTTCATCACGAAACCATTTAAAGTACTCTCGGTTAGAAAATGGCGTTACATTCAAATTGAGCGCATACGATCTTGAGTTATCAAAATTATCCTTAAACTCTCTTAAGAATTTATTAATAACCGACTTATCCATTTGCGCTTCATAACCAACCTGTCTGATCGCAGAAATGAACCGAGACGCTTTAACAATCCCATTCTCAGGATCGCGAATCCGACATGTTAACTCTTCATATAATGATTTTTTATGCGTCGCGTCACTTATTGGGTGCACAGATTGTGCGTAGAGTATCACACTTTCAGGTGTAAGTGCTGTGTCAAATAACGTTCTCCACCTCACACTTCCGCGAGCTTCTTCATCGTGGTTCCATTTTTTGAAGCGACTCCAATTATTGTTATTTTGTAGTTGCGCACTACGCAAAGCAGTCTCGGCTTCATCAATGATTTGGCTGTGTCGCTCACCTTCTTTATAAGTGGTGATGCCAATATGGCACCAGTTGTCTGGATCAAGTGGCTCTGGCGGCATTAACTTTTCTAACTGGCGAATGCATTGCGAGGCGAGGTTAGCCACATCTTTCGCACTTTGGTGCGGTAGAAAAAGCGCAAAATCAGCATCGTAATAACGGGAAAATACAACATCTGGGTATCGTTGAACTAAATTGGACAATAAACTCCCAACTTCAACAATAAACTCATCCGTAATTTGCTTATCTTGCTCTTCTTCAACCAGTTTCCAGTCTTGAATACGAACTAGCAACACGGCGCCGCGAGCCCCACTTTCTAGTAACGCCGATTCCAACTTGCTATCAAATAACACTCGGTTAGCGGTACCGGTTAGCTTATCAAGGAAGGTTTGAGTTCGAATAAAGGTATCAAATCGGCTTCGCTCTTGACGCGCATCTTGTAACTCTTCGATTAATACATCGAGCGCTTCACTGGCGGTGTAAGGCCATTCTTTTTTGTCACCTTTGGCATACTGCTCCACCCTACCAGCCAGGATCATTCTGCCTCGCTCTTCGAGCATTTCGGAGCCTTCTAATTGTTCCTTAAGCCATGCCACGCCGCGCATTAAGCAGAAGATGATCAATATAACGGCAAGCGTGATCGACCAAAGCGCCTGCATTGAGTAGCTGTAACCTAAGTAAGGGGGAATTGCTTTAAAGTGAATCGTGTAATCTTGATTGTGAGTCAACTGGTACTCAGCCTCAAACAAGACTGACGCTTCCATTTGATGAGAAGTATCTTTGAAGCGATAAACAACGGCGTTGTTGGTCGACAACGTCATTTCGACAATATTGGAAGCCTGCAGCATTTTCGGCATCCAGCGCTGCATAGAATAAGCGGCGTCAGGATCTTCCATCTCCTTGTCGACCACCTCTACGATCCCTTCTAAATAATGGGTGAGATATTCCTGCCCAAGACGTTTAAAAGAGAGGGTGCCACCGACAAACAAGATAAACATGGCGCAGATAACGATCATGGTGACGAAGGCCACCAGCCGTGTGCTTAACTTAAGAGTTGGGGTATACCTCATGAATACCAAATTCCTTTTTTATTCATCATATACCTTATTGAAATATTTATACTTGATAAGAGTTCATCAAACAATCGGATTAGTCTGATAGTGAGAGGCTGGAGCATAAAGAAAATCACACTCATTGATAAGTTTTATTGTTACGCCTAACCTTGCCAAGATAAGCCTGTGAGATCATTAGATTGCGACAATAAAAAAGGCCGCGATATTCGCGGCCTTTTCGATTCAAGCATAAGCAGAATTTAGAACGGGATATCGTCGTCAAAATCCATTGGTGGCTCATTGTACTGCTGCTGTGATTGCTGCGGAGCCTGTTGTTGTGGTTGCTGTTGCTGAGGCGCATTGTACTGCTGCTGAGCTGGCTGTTGAGGCTGACCCCATCCACCTTGTTGCTGCTGTTGACCGCCCATAGGTGCGCCGCCACCTTGAGCACGACCGCCAAGCATTTGCATCACACCATTGAAGCCTTGAACAACGACTTCAGTTGAGTAGCGATCTTGACCACTTTGATCTTGCCATTTGCGAGTTTGCAGTTGCCCTTCAATGTAGACTTGAGAGCCTTTACGCAAGTACTCACCTGCTACTTCCGCAAGTTTGCCGAACAACACAACACGGTGCCATTCCGTTTTTTCGCGCTGTTCGCCAGTCGCTTTATCACGCCATGAATCAGAAGTCGCAATAGTAATGTTTGCTACTGCACCGCCATTCGGCATGTAACGAATTTCAGGGTCGTTACCTAGATTCCCCACCAAAATAACTTTGTTAATTCCACGGCTGGCCATGATGTGCTCCGTTTCACTCTGGATATATAAAATTTTAGCGCATTAGAATAGCACGCTTTAATGTTTTGATTAAAGTCTAATACCATTGTGATCTATTGAGTCACCCTCTAGAACCCAAATCGTATTTCAACTTACGTGTGTAGCATTTTTGATTCGCGTTGCAGACATCGTTTCGTGAAGCTTTGAATTCGAACGCATTTATTCAGTAAAGCGATGGTTATGGCCTCTCTTTAATGCCAGTTTATGGCTTCTATTGAACCCAGGGAGATTGGAACACGTGAGAAAGTCGGCTTACGCAAGAAAGCTATTTCTGATCAGTATGGAAGATAATGCGCAAAAAAAAGTGGCGGCACTCGAAAAGTACATTGATATGAGCATCCCGGTGATTTCAACCGAAGCACTCATGGAAGCCAAGCCACAACACCGTAATAAAATTCTACTGATAGACTTCAGTGAACATAAATCACTTGTTCAATCGATCAAAAACTTGCCTCTTGTATGGAAAAACTTTGAAACCGTTGTCTTCAACGTGCCTAAAAGACTAACCACAGATGAACTTCTTTCATTTGGTCAATTAAAAGGTGTGTTTTATTCTGAAGATACGCTAGAGCAAATTGGAGAAGGGTTAAAAGGCATTGTTAACGGTCAAAACTGGCTGCCGCGTAATGTAACCAGTCAACTTTTACACTATTACCGCAATGTCATTAATACTCATACTGCACCAGCTACGGTAGACCTAACCATTCGTGAGCTACAAGTACTGCGTTGCCTACAAGCTGGCGCCTCGAACAGTCAGATGGCCGAAGAGTTATTCGTCAGTGAATTCACCATCAAATCGCACTTGTATCAGATATTCAAAAAGCTATCCGTAAAGAACCGAGTACAGGCAATCGCCTGGGCAGACCAAAACTTAATGTCGTGATGCAATGTTAGCGGCTCTGATAACTGAAATGACGAGTCGCTCATCTTTTTTCCGCACCGAGTCTCACATTTTTTCCTACTTTATTCATGATTCATTGATACCTCTCGTGTTAAAGTTATGCGCAGATTCTTGATAAAAACGAGATAGGATATTCCCCCAATGATAAAAAAATGTCTGTTCCCTGCTGCAGGCTATGGCACACGCTTCCTACCGGCAACGAAATCTATGCCAAAAGAGATGATGCCAGTCGTGAACAAACCGCTTATTGAATACGGTGTCGAAGAAGCAATCCAAGCTGGTATGAACGGCATGTGTATTGTGACAGGTCGTGGCAAGCACTCGATCATGGACCACTTTGATAAGAACTACGAACTGGAACATCAGATTAGCGGTACCAACAAAGAAGAGCTGTTGGTAGATATCCGTGAAATCATTGAATCTGCAAACTTCACTTATATACGTCAACGCGAAATGAAAGGCTTGGGCCACGCGATTCTAACTGGACGAGAATTGGTAGGCGATGAGCCATTTGCTGTTGTTCTTGCTGATGACCTTTGTGTGAACGAGCAAGAGGGCGTACTGGCTCAGATGGTGGCACTATTTAAGCAGTTCCGCTGTTCTATCGTTGCAGTGCAAGAAGTACCAGCCGAAGAAACACACAAATACGGCGTTATCTCTGGTGAAATGATCAAAGACGACATCTACCGCGTAGACGACATGGTAGAAAAACCAGAGAAAGGCACGGCGCCTAGCAACCTTGCTATCATTGGCCGCTACATCCTGACTCCCGATATTTTTGAACTGATCGAAAACACCGAACCTGGTAAAGGTGGTGAAATTCAAATCACTGACGCGCTGCTGAAGCAAGCAAAAGCGGGCTGTGTGTTGGCTTACAAATTCAAGGGTAAACGCTTTGACTGTGGTAGCGTTGAAGGTTACATCGAAGCAACTAACTATTGTTTTGAAAACCTGTATCTAAAAGATGAAAAAACCTCTGAGCTAGGTAAGCACGCAACACAAAAAGCAGTATAAAGCATCGTCTTAGTACGAAATTACTGTATCGAAAGCCCAGCACAACGCTGGGCTTTTTACTTTACTGTTTTTTTATCCAGTAATTTTCTTTGCACATTTCTCACACTATGTAATACTTGCCCCACTTGGTTATACATAGAGCAAAAACGATGGATAAAATAGAAGTTCGCGGTGCCCGAACCCATAACCTTAAAGACATTAATCTTACAATCCCTCGCGATAAACTGATTGTCATTACTGGACTAAGTGGCTCCGGTAAATCCTCTCTCGCTTTCGATACATTGTATGCAGAAGGCCAACGACGCTACGTAGAGTCTCTCTCTGCCTACGCTCGTCAGTTTTTGTCTCTGATGGAAAAACCCGATGTCGACCACATTGAAGGGTTATCACCTGCGATTTCTATTGAACAGAAATCTACTTCTCATAACCCGCGTTCAACCGTCGGTACAATTACCGAAGTCTACGACTACTTACGTCTATTGTATGCTCGTGTGGGCGAACCCCGCTGTCCAACGCATCATGCCCCTCTTGCCGCGCAAACCATCAGCCAAATGGTGGACAAAGTCCTAGAGATGCCGGAAGGCAGCAAAATGATGCTATTGGCGCCTATTGTCAAAGAACGTAAAGGTGAGCATGTTAAAACGCTTGAGAACTTAGCGGCTCAAGGCTTTATTCGTGCGCGTATTGATGGAGAAACTTGCGATCTTTCCGATCCTCCAACCCTTGAACTACATAAAAAGCACACCATTGAAGTTGTGGTAGACCGCTTTAAAGTTCGTCCAGACTTACAACAGCGCTTGGCCGAATCTTTCGAGACAACACTCGAATTATCAGGCGGAATTGCGGTTGTCGCGCCAATGGATGGCGACGGTGAAGAGATTATTTTCTCCGCCAACTTCGCTTGTCCACAATGTGGTTACAGCATGCAAGAGTTAGAGCCGCGACTTTTCTCATTCAACAACCCTGCTGGTGCATGTGGCACTTGTGATGGTTTGGGTGTTCAACAATACTTCGATCCAAGTCGAGTCATTCAAGATGATTCATTAAGCTTGGCACAAGGTGCGATTCGCGGTTGGGATCAAAAGAACTACTACTACTTCCAAATGCTCACCTCATTGGCCGATCATTATGGTTTTGACCTCCATGCCCCTTTTAATTCTCTGCCAAAGAAAACGCAAGATGTCATTCTAAAGGGCTCAGGTCGTACTGAGATTGAGTTTAAATACATCAACGATCGTGGCGATATTCGCGTTAAGCGTCATCCATTCGAAGGTATTCTGAATACCCTAGAACGTCGCTATCGTGATACAGAATCCAACTCTGTCCGTGAAGAGCTTGCGAAATACATCTCCACTAAATCTTGTTCAAGCTGTGGCGGTACTCGTCTACGCCTTGAAGCACGTAACGTGTTTATTGCTGATACGACACTACCTGAGATTGTTGAACTCAGCATTGCTGATGCATTGGAATTCTTCCATTCCTTGAAACTGGAAGGTCAACGCGCCCAAATCGCTGAAAAAGTGATGAAGGAAATCAACGACCGCCTGCAATTCTTAGTTAATGTCGGTTTGAACTACCTAAACTTATCACGCAGTGCGGAAACCTTATCAGGCGGTGAAGCTCAACGTATTCGTTTAGCAAGCCAAATTGGTGCAGGTCTTGTTGGTGTGATGTATGTTCTGGATGAACCGTCGATTGGCCTCCACCAGCGTGATAATGAACGACTCCTAAAAACACTGACTCATTTGCGCGATTTAGGTAATACCGTACTTGTGGTAGAACACGATGAAGATGCGATTCGCTGTGCAGATCATGTCATAGATATTGGTCCTGGTGCTGGCGTACATGGTGGTAATGTTGTTGCGGAAGGCACCATGGAAGAGATAGTCGCGAATCCGAATTCTCTGACAGGTCAGTACTTAAGTGGTGTTAAAGAAATCGCAGTACCGAAAGATCGCACGCCGCGAGATCCGAAAAAAACGGTTGAGCTATTAGGCGCAACAGGTAATAACCTTAAAAACGTTAACCTTTCAATTCCTGTTGGGTTATTCAGCTGTATTACAGGAGTATCTGGCTCAGGTAAATCAACGCTGATTAATGATACTTTCTTTAAAATTGCGCATACCCAACTTAACGGAGCGACAACGGCTCAGCCTTCACCTTATAAATCGATTAAAGGTCTAGAGCACTTCGATAAAGTCATCGATATCGATCAAAGCCCAATTGGCCGTACACCTCGCTCTAACCCTGCAACCTATACGGGGATCTTTACACCAATCCGTGAACTGTTTGCAGGCACACAGGAGTCGCGTTCTCGCGGTTACAAACCGGGCCGTTTTAGTTTTAACGTACGCGGTGGTCGTTGTGAGGCCTGTCAGGGTGACGGTGTTATCAAAGTAGAAATGCACTTCCTACCAGATGTTTATGTGCCATGTGATGTGTGTAAAGGTAAACGCTACAACCGTGAAACGCTCGAAGTACGTTACAAAGGTAAAACTATTGATGAAGTGCTAGAAATGACGGTCGAAGATGCACGCACCTTCTTCGATCCAGTTCCTGCCATCGCTCGCAAACTACAAACACTGATGGATGTGGGTTTGTCGTACATACGATTGGGTCAAGCGGCAACAACACTCTCCGGTGGTGAAGCACAGCGTGTGAAACTGGCGCGAGAGCTATCCAAACGTGATACAGGAAAAACCTTGTACATTTTGGATGAACCAACAACCGGCCTTCACTTCCATGATATCCAGCAGTTGCTCACTGTACTGCACAGACTTCGCGACCACGGAAATACTGTCGTGGTGATCGAGCATAACCTGGACGTCATTAAGACTGCGGACTGGATTATCGATCTTGGTCCTGAAGGGGGTCAGGGTGGCGGCGAGATAATCGCTCAAGGCACTCCGGAAGATGTGTCGCAAATCGAGGGTTCGCACACAGCTCACTTCCTCAAGCCTATGTTGAAGTAGAAAAAACAGGTAAAGTATCGAGACCAGCAAGTGCTGGTCTTTTTTCATTCAAAACAACGCAATAACTATGGCTACTATACATGTAAGTGGAACAAAGCTTTCTCCCGAAAAAGTACAGGTTCCCCTCAATCGCAAGTTTCTCATTGCCTTGGCAACACTATTTGTGTTGGCAATGCACTTTTTCATGCCCAACCCCGGCGGTTCGGGGCTTTCGCTTTCGTTCAATGCGACAACTTGGATTGCTTTTAGCTTTGCATTAGGCATTGGGTGTTACCAACTTGCGAATAATCGAGTACTACGTTACTCAAAACTAACCATCGGCTTGTTCATTAGTACTCTTATCATGACGGTGCCCATTCTGTACCCAAATGCGAATAGCAGTTTGGCAGCCAATAAGCTCATTGGCCTGTGGTGTGGTGTCCTGTTCTTTATTGTCTTACAACAATTTCATTTCAGTAATAAACATCGCCAACGCCTATTATGGTTCATTGTCCTTGCGGTTGTTATCGAAGCCATTTTTGGTTTGACACAATATCTGTATCTCAAACCAGGCAATCCGTTTGGTTACGACACGGTGGCCAATCGTCCTTATGGTATTTTCCAACAGCCCAATGTAATGGCCAGCTTTCTTGCGACAGGGTTGGTGATTGCCAGCTATTTACTTGCACGTCAGCCCTACAAATACGATCGTAAGTTAAGCGATGTTTACCTTCTCTATGCCGTACCAGTTTTAACTTTACCACTAATTGTGGCGTTGGCTTCACGCACTGGTTGGTTAGCCTCGGTCATCGCCGTGTTGTTGGTCATTCCATACATGTACCGCTTTGCAACCAAAGGGCGCTTTATCCGCTGGGTTGTGTCACTTGTAAGTGGGCTCTTACTCTCAGTCGTTGTCATGCATCTTGCCTTTCCTGATGGAGGTGGGTTAGCCGCAGAAAAAGTAAATATGGAGTCTCCTCGAGCGTATACTTTTCCACAAACATTAGACATGGTGATTGAAAAGCCTTTTACTGGTTATGGATATGGCAAGTTTGAATCTGAGTACATGCTGTATACGGCTCGTCAACATGCCCTAAATGAGAATTACCCAGCTGGTTTGCCAGCCATGGATCATCCGCATAATGAGCTACTTTACTGGGGAGTAGAAGGTGGCTTGCTGCCAATACTCGGCATCTTCTTAGCGATGGCACTGGTACTGTATCGAATCTATCAAGCCAAACGCGGAACTCGTCTTGCGTTGCTGGCCTTGTTTATACCTATCGTATTGCACTCGCAACTGGAATACCCTTTCTACCACTCTCTCGTGCATTGGTTGATCTTCGTTATCCTACTGTACTGGGTCGATCAGCGCGTCTCTCGTTATCGACAAGTCGGCTTTAGTAATGTAACCAAAAGCTTGCTGCGTGTTTTTAGTTTGGTACTTCCCGTTGCGTTTACGTTTTACATGGTAAGCGCATTACATACGAACTATGTATTGACGAAGTTTGAGACCACTAGACCAACTAACCCTGATATTCTGAATCAAGTCAGTAACCCTGTAGTTTGGAAAGACAGATTTGATTGGGATGTCTATAGCACGTTTTTAAACCTTGGGCTGTACCAACAAGACGCAACCTTGATCAAGCCTTATATCGATTGGTCGCTAAAAATCATCAAAGATAAGCCTCGCCCTGCATTTTATAATAATTTGATTTTGGCCTACCAAGGCTTAGATGACTCAAGTAAAGCGGAGCAAATTAGAGCTGAAGCGCAGTTTTTGTTCCCGAAGATTGATTTCAGTGACGTCAATTACCAACCACCTTCTCAAGCAATCTCTGCCTCACCAGCCCCCACTTCAGGAGCTGAGTAATAAATACCAAAAAGCGAAGGGATGACCTTCGCTTTTCTTTATCTCATTACTGTATGATTTTATTCAGTGAGTGACTCTTCTAACGCTTTTAAGCACAGCGCAACGTTTTCAGATCGAGCGCCGTAACCCATTAAGCCAATACGCCACGCTTTACCAGCTAATGCCCCAAGGCCTGCACCAATTTCTAGGTTATAGGTTTCTAGCAAGTGAGCACGAACTTTTGCTTCATCAATTCCTTCAGGCACGTAAATCGCATTTAATTGTGGCAACCGATGGGCTTCGTCCACAACAAATTCAAAGCCTAACTTTTGTAAGCCATTTTTGAGTTTTTCATGCATCAGTTGGTGACGAGCCCAAGCGTTTTCTAATCCTTCATTTTTCAGTATCAATAAAGCTTCATGAAGCGCATACAAGCTATTAACTGGCGCCGTATGATGGTAACTACGCTTGCCTTCTCCACTCCAATACCCCAAAACTAAACTCTGATCGAGGAACCAACTCTGTACTGGTGTTGTTCTTGCTTGAATCTTTTCAATCGCGGCAGTAGAAAACGTCACTGGTGAGAGCCCTGGTACACATGACAAACATTTTTGACTGCCAGAGTAAACCGCATCCAGTTGCCATTCATCCACTTTTAACGGCACACCACCAAGCGATGTCACCGCATCAACAATAGATAATGCATTATGCTGTTTCGCCAGCTTACCCAATGCTTGAGCATCACTGACTGCACCAGTTGAGGTTTCCGCATGCACAAAAGCAAGAATTTTTGTATCTGGGTGCTGTTCGAGTGCTTGCTCGACTTTATCAATGGAAACAGGCGTCCCCCATTCATCATCGACGATAACAACTTCGCCACCAGCACGGACGACATTTTCGCGCATGCGTTCACCAAATACACCGTTACGGCAGACGATCACTTTGTCGCCTTTCTCGATCAAGTTTACAAAGCAGGTTTCCATCCCTGCGCTACCAGGCGCTGAAACCGCAATAGTGAACTCATTGTCAGTTTGAAAGGCATACTTCAATAGCTGCTTGAGCTCATCCATCATACCGATAAACAGAGGATCAAGGTGACCTACCGTAGGACGGCTTAGTGCTTGTAACACTTGAGGATAAATATCAGAAGGACCAGGTCCCATTAAAATACGGTGAGGCGGAATAAAGCTTTGGATCGACATGTCAGCTCCTTGATTATCTTTTATCCTGAGCATTCTAAAAGTTCTATTCAATAACATGGCTCAGGTGTAGGGTTCTTCACCCTAATAGATTTTTCCTCTATCAGCAATTAGCCGTAAGTATGGAGGTCAAACCAGTGTCACAAAATCGTTAATAAAAAACACCATAAAGGTTGAAATATTGATTGACATTAAGGCCTCAAAACCGTTCAATGTTTGAGCTTTATGTAGAAGAGGAGCGCTACCCAGGTAGATGATTTGTGGAACCGCAATTCCAACACCAATCATTGAGGGGGAGTAGTGCCGAGGTAAGTCAAAGTTGCAGGATTTGACTTGTCGGTTGAATTGGGCTGAATCCCATCAACTGTCATCAGCGCAGTCTGATGAAGGGCTTCTGAGGGTAAATTTTTCAAATAGCATTCTAAATACCTCTCTTTTTGCTCTGTTCCTTTTCTCACTAAACATTGGATGTACAATTTTTTAGGAAGTCGTGGGAGAACGCAGTGAGCGCATTTAACGTAGCTAAATTCGGTGGAACCAGTGTTGCCAACTTTGAGGCAATGAGTCGTTGCGCCACCATTATCGAAAACAATCCAAATACTCGCCTGGTCGTGAGCAGCGCTTGCTCTGGCGTCACCAACCTATTGGTAGAACTCGCCAACGGTGTTCAGGATCAAACGCACCGTACTGAGCTGCTGCAAAATCTGGCCAACATTCATGACGCCATTTTAACTCAGCTCGAAGACAGCACGAAAACTGCTGCCGAGGTGTATGGCATATTAGATACCGTAACCAGCCTGGCCGAGGCTGCATCTATCCAAGCTAGTGCGAAGTTAACCGATCATTTAGTCGCATGTGGTGAACTCATGTCGACGCACATTCTAACTCAGTTAATGTGTGAGCGAGGCATTCAAGCAGTGCGCTTTGATATCCGCGATGTGCTGCGTACTGATGACAACTTTGGTCGCGCGGAGCCAAACATTGAAGCAATTTCGACGCTTACGCAAGATAAACTCGTACCACTTTGCCAACAATCCGTTGTTGTTACTCAAGGCTTCATAGGATCTGACGAAGCCGGTAATACAACAACACTAGGTCGAGGAGGCAGCGATTACAGCGCCGCCTTAATTGCTGAGAGCGTCAAAGCGGCAGGGTTAGAAATCTGGACTGATGTTCCGGGCATCTACACAACAGACCCGCGAATTGCGCCAAAAGCCTCACCAATTCCCGAGATCAGCTTTAGCGAAGCTTCAGAAATGGCTAACTTTGGCGCTAAAATCCTTCACCCTTCTACGCTAGTACCCGCATTGCGCCACGACATTCCGGTATTTGTAGGGTCATCGAAAGAGCCAGAAAAAGGGGGAACTTGGATTCGCCACCAAGTCGAAAGCTCACCGTTATTCCGTGCGCTAGCTTTGCGTTGTAACCAAACCATGGTAACGCTACGCAGCGCCAATATGTTCCACGCATACGGCTTCTTAGCAAAGGTCTTTGAGATCCTTGCAAAGCATAAGATATCTGTCGATTTGATCACAACATCTGAAATCAGTGTATCGTTAACACTTGATCAAACCGATACATCCGGCGGCGCGCCGCAGCTGCCGCAAGCTGTACGAGAAGAGTTAGAAGAGTTATGTAAGGTAGAAGTTGAACATGACCTATGCCTCGTTGCCCTAATTGGTAACAACATGAGTGAGAGTAAAGGCTACGCGAAACAGGTTTTTGGCACGCTAGAAGATTTTAACCTACGCATGATTTGTTATGGCGCTAGCCCTCACAACTTATGCTTCTTGCTCCATGAATCGGTATCGAAACAAGCCATACAAAAACTCCACACTGAGTTGTTTGAGAAGTAAGTTCAACTCAATAAAACAAAGGGCTGCGTATCTGCAGCCCTTTGTCGTTTCATTAGTTGTTACATTTGGACGAGGTAAACATCAATTTAACCGTTAATGTTTGGCCCTAACCATTTTTCAGCCTCGATCCTATCCCACCCCTTACGATCGGCGTAACTCTCTAACTGATCTTCTTGGATCTGTGCGATCGCAAAGTAACGTGAGTCAGGATGAGAGAAATACCAACCAGAGACTGACGCGCCCGGATACATTGCATAGCTGGAGGTTAGCGTCATGCCAATATTCTCTTCCACATTAAGTAGCTCCCAAAGCGGTCCTTTTTCAGTATGCTCAGGGCACGCTGGATAACCTGGTGCAGGGCGAATACCTTGGTATTTTTCACGAATGAGATCATCGTTAGATAAATCTTCATCCGCAGCATAACCCCAAATTTCTTTACGGACACGCTCATGCAAATACTCAGCAAACGCTTCGGCTAGGCGATCCGCCACCGCTTGAATCATAATTGCGTTGTAATCATCTCCCTGTGCTTTGTATTCATCAGCAAGCTCTCGTTCACCAATACCACCAGTGACAGCAAATGCCCCTATCCAATCATGTTTACCCGACTCTTTAGGTGCGATGTAGTCGGATAAACAATAGTTGAATCCTTTTGGTTTCTCGGTCTGTTGTCGCAAGTTACGTAATACTTTCAAAACGTCGGTACGAGTTTCATCAGCATAAACTTCAATGTCGTCCCCCACGCTCGCAGCAGGGAATAAGCCACACATTCCACGCGCTTTTAACAGGCCTTCTCGCTCAACTCGATCAAGTATCTCGTTGGCATCTTCGAATAAACGTTTTGCTTCTTCACCAACTTCTTCATGTTGGAAAATTGTTGGATACTTACCTACAAGTGACCAAGTCATAAAGAATGGTGTCCAATCGATGTATTGACGTAACATAGCCACATCAAAATCATCGAAGATATGAATGCCAGGCTTAACAGGCACTGGAGGAGTATAAGCTTCCCAATCGATCGCAACTTTATTCGCTCGAGCCGCTTCTAATGTCACTGGTTTGGTTCTCGGTTTCTTTCGATTATGTTGATCACGTACTCGTTCGTAATCAGCTTCAAGTTTTTCAACAAATTCAGGGCGACGTTCATCTGACAATAGAGAAGTACATACGCCCACTGCACGTGAGGCGTTGTTCACGTAAACCACTGGATGCTTGTAATTTTGCTCAATCTTAACTGCTGTATGGGCTTTTGACGTTGTTGCGCCACCGATGAGAAGAGGTAAGTTAAAGTCGAGACGCTCCATCTCTTTTGCAACATGCACCATTTCGTCTAATGAAGGCGTGATCAACCCTGATAAACCAATAATATCGACGTTTTCTTCTTGCGCTACTTTTAAGATCTTTTCGCAAGGAACCATGACACCAAGATCGATAATTTCATAATTATTGCACTGCAATACAACGCCAACGATATTTTTCCCGATATCATGTACATCACCTTTGACCGTCGCTAGCAAAATCTTACCGTTTGTTTGTCCCACCTGCTTTTCTGCATTGATGTAGGGCTCCAGATGCGCGACTGCTTGCTTCATCACTCGTGCAGATTTTACGACCTGAGGAAGGAACATTTTACCTTCACCAAACAAGTCTCCAACGACGTTCATCCCATCCATTAGTGGGCCTTCAATCACCTCTAATGGCTTTGAAGCGTTGACACGAGCCTCTTCGGTATCATCAACGATGAACTCAGTTATTCCTTTCACTAACGCGTGCTCTAAACGCTTTTCAACAGGCCAAGTTCTCCACTCAAGTGCAGAGGCATCCTCCTCTTTACCTACCCCTTTGCCTGCATATTCCGCCGCGATATCTAACAATCTCTCAGTGGCGTCATCACGACGGTTAAGAACGACATCTTCCACAGCCTCACGCAATTTTTCAGGCACGTTATCGTAGATTTCTAACTGACCCGCATTCACAATCCCCATATCCATACCATTTTTAAAACAGTGGTAGAGGAACACCGCGTGAATCGCTTCACGTACATAGTTATTGCCACGGAAAGAGAATGAGACGTTAGAAACACCACCAGATATCATCGCATGTGGTAAATCACGTTTGATATCGCCAACGGCTTCAATGAAATCCACCGCGTAGTTATTATGCTCCTCGATCCCCGTAGCAATGGCAAAAATGTTTGGGTCAAAAATGATGTCTTCTGGTGGAAAGCCCACTTCATCAACAAGAATTCGGTAAGCGTTGGTACAAATTTCTACTTTGCGCTCACGTGTATCTGCTTGCCCAATCTCATCAAACGCCATCACAATCACAGCCGCACCGTAACGGCGGATCAACTTAGCTTGTTCAACGAATTTCTCTTTGCCTTCTTTGAGAGAGATCGAGTTAACAATGCCTTTGCCTTGGATGCACTTAAGACCGGCTTCAATAACCTCCCACTTGGAAGAGTCAACCATGATTGGTACTTTTGAGATTTCAGGTTCTGACGCACAAAGGTTTAAAAAGCGAACCATACAAGCTTGTGCATCCAACATGCCTTCATCCATGTTGATATCGATAATTTGAGCGCCATTTTCAACTTGTTGACGAGCCACATCGAGCGCTTCATCGTACAGCTCTTCTTTAATTAAGCGCTTAAAACGCGCAGAACCGGTTACATTCGTACGCTCACCGACATTGATAAATAAAGAGTCTTTATCAATAGCGAGTGGCTCTAGGCCAGACAAGCGACAAGCAACGGGAAGTTCAGGTAATTGACGAGGGGCGATATTTTCAACCGCGAGTGCCATTTGGCGAATGTGCTCAGGAGTTGTACCACAACACCCACCAATCAAGTTTAAAAAGCCACTTTGAGCCCACTCTTTAACATGCTTAGCCATATCTTCTGGCGACAAATCGTATTCGCCGAATGCATTCGGAAGCCCAGCATTTGGGTGAGCGGAAACAAAAGATTCTGATATACGAGAGAGCTCTTCAACATAAGGACGCAGCTCATCTGGACCAAGTGCACAGTTCAAACCAAACGAAATCGGTTTAACATGACGTAATGAGTTGTAAAACGCTTCTGTGGTTTGACCGGATAATGTCCGACCGGAAGCATCAGTAATAGTCCCCGAGATCATCACAGGTAACTCAATACTCATCTCTTCAAACACACTTTCAACAGCAAATGAACAAGCCTTAGCGTTAAGCGTATCGAAGATGGTCTCGATAAGAATAAGGTCTGAACCACCTTTAATAAGCGCTCGAGTCGATTCAGAGTAAGCCTCAACTAACTCGTCGAAAGAAACATTTCGATATCCGGGGTCATTTACATCAGGAGAAATAGAACAAGTTCGGTTTGTCGGCCCTAAAACCCCTGCGACATAACGTGGTTTATCGGGTGTTTTTGCGGTCCATTCGTCTGCAACTTCACGTGCAAGCTTGGCAGCTGCAAAGTTAATTTCTTCACTTAGGCTTTCCATCTCGTAGTCAGCCATCGCAATGGTTGTTGCGTTAAAAGTGTTGGTCTCAAGAATATCTGCACCCGCTTCTAAATATGCAGCGTGAATTTCCTTGATAAGTTGAGGCTGACTTAGAACCAACAGGTCGTTGTTACCTTTTAGATCACAATGCCAATCCGCAAAGCGCGTTCCTCGATAGTCTTGCTCTTCAAGTTTGTACCCTTGAATCATGGTTCCCATACCACCATCAATCAAAAGAATACGTTGCTTCAATTGAGCTTCAATCTGTTGTCTTACGTTACTTCCCACAGTACAGCCTCATTCCTTTAGTTATCTTTCCATCCTATCACACAAACTTCAGGAGTCTAGACGTCTAAACGTGGAATTAATGATTATTTTATCTCCTTCTTAACTTACAAAATAATCACGAAAAAATGTTTGCTATTTAAGCAGCATCAGCCGAGAATTCCATTCATAAAATGTTACAAATAGAGAGCTCTATGTCGGTCTATCATACTTTATGTTTTCTATCCGCAGCTGCGATGCTAATTGCTTTTGTAAACAGCAAGATAGGAAAGATGCAAACCACCATTGCGATTACCGCAGGTTCAATGGTGCTTTCACTTCTAATCTTAATTGCGGGTCAAAACAACTGGTTCCATCTCACCGAAATTGCGACGGAGACGGTCACAAGGATTAACTTCGAAGATTTCTTGCTCAAAGGCATTCTTGGCTTCTTACTATTTGCTGGTGGACTAGGCATCAAACTCCCGAACCTTAAAGATCAAAAGTGGGAGATCACTGTTTTAGCTCTTGGAGCCACACTGTTTTCCACGTTCTTTATTGGATTTGCGCTGTATGGGTTTTGTCAGTTAATTGGCATCCAATTTGATTTGGTCTACTGCTTACTATTTGGTGCTCTAATATCGCCAACTGACCCAATCGCTGTATTGGCTATTGTTAAAAAACTCGATGCTCCCAAACGTATCTCCACTCAGATTGAAGGAGAATCGCTCTTCAATGATGGCTTCGGTTTGGTTATCTTCGTCACTCTATTTACGATTGCGTTTGGCACTGAGGCACCAACTGTAGGTAGTGTCACCTTACTCTTCATCCAAGAAGCTATCGGTGGTATCACATATGGTTTAGTCCTCGGTTTGCTATTCCACTACTTGATCAGTGCCACCGATGATCACTCAATGGAATTGTTACTTACCATTGGTGTCCCAACGGCAGGTTACGCATTTGCTGAATACATCCATGTATCAGGCCCACTCGCAATGGTTGTATCCGGTATTATGATTGGCAACTGGACACGCTTTATTGGCTTTTCAAAAGAGAGTGAAGATCACCTTGACCATTTTTGGGAGCTTGTTGATGAATTCTTGAATGGCGTGTTATTCCTACTGATCGGTATGTCGATGCTGCTATTTGAATTCCACAAAGAAGACTGGATCATGATGGCTATTTCAGTCCCTCTTGTACTAGCAGCTCGCTATCTAAGTGTATTTCTTTCTTACATAGGCTTTAAACGTTACAGAAAATATAATCCATGGTCAGTGCGTATTTTGACGTGGGGCGGTTTACGCGGGGGCCTTGCATTGGCAATGGCACTTTCCATTCCATCTGGTATTTGGGTGATTCAAGATAAGTTAATCGATGTAAAAGAGATTATTCTTGTGATGACCTACTCCGTCGTTGTTTTCTCTATCCTCATTCAAGGCTCAACAATCACCCCAATGATTGAAAAAGCAAAAGCTGAAGAGAAGAAGATGGAAGAGGACAACCAAGCAATAACCACTCCAGAGCATACGGAGCCAGTGGACTCTTAAAGACACGTAACTTAATAAATAAAAAGCAGCTACCTAGCTGCTTTTTTCATAACTAATTTTCAGACTTCCCTTCAAGAACGAAGGCTCCTTATTCTTTGATATACCATCAAATATACGAAGAATCGCTACGCTACATTTTCATAGATACTAACTATTGCCGATAGATAGTATTCATAGACGAGTCTTTTAATTTACCCATTTTCATCTGTATCACTTCTCTTCCCTTGGCAATATAGGCTCCTCGCAAACATCAAAGCTAAACTTCCACAATACTTAGCAATGAGCGAGTTTGTATTTTTATGAGAAAGAGACATTTAGGGTGATTGCGTTCAGAACCCAAACGGGTTAGAAACCTCACCGAGATAAAACTGAGCTGGCACCCAGGTAGCAAAGCCTTAACGGAAGTTTAAATCCCTCCCTCTTGAACTCAGTGAGACTAAACTTGTATTCAAAGTCCTCCTGTTTTCAAATTAGAAACAAGCGACACTTCAAACAATTAAACTCTGTCACATAACTAGATTTTCTAATATCGAATAAAAGGAGCTTTGGTTAGAGCTTGGTATCGGAATAAGACTAAGGCACAGAGTTACGTGCTAGCTCGTTCACAACGGTATTAAAACCATGTGAAGAGGGTAGTGTAACTCCAGATGCAAGGTTTCAATATGAAAGTGGATTTAAGGTAAGTCGGGGAACTAAAACGAAAAAGCCTCAGTCTTTCGACTGAGGCTTAATCTTAATATAAGTGGCGGAGTGGACGGGACTCGAACCCGCGACCCCCGGCGTGACAGGCCGGTATTCTAACCAACTGA
>NZ_JAWOWF010000066.1:0-19480 GCF_033340295.1 Vibrio sp. 1401 | reverse complement strand
TGAAACTCAGTATGTTGTTTAAGAACTGAACAACATGGGGCTACCATGTCTTCTCATCGAATTAAGCAACAAAGCCCATCACCTAAGTTGTAAATCAGGTAAGTTTGAGTCGCGTTTTGGTACTGATCTGCAATGTAATCATCAATTTCCGTTTGGAATACCGTAATATTCGCCCCAAAGAAATGCTTATCAAAGGTTTTATCAAAACGAACACCACCCTGCGTGTTCAATCCCGTTTCTGGCTTTAACCCATCCTCTAAAAATGCAACGTCTTGGTAAGCAATAAAGGTTTCCATTAGCTCTGGACCTTTAAATAGAGAGCGTGCACTCGCAAACAACGTCCAATCTTGCGTCACCGTCCATTCTGCTGCTAGAGCCCAAGTCACATCATCATAATTACTGTTTCCTGTCTCAGCTTTGCGTTTGTAATCATCAAAGCGCATACCTGCAGTAATAAAGAAGGCATCAGAGAAGAAGAACTGATCTTCTACAAACAGTGCGGTTGAAATCGCCGATTCGTCCATAAACTTACGACTACCGTAGTAACTCGAAGACGTTTTATCCATGTAGTCGAAGCCATAAGTGACTCGATTATCAAACTCACCTAACATAACATCTGACTGGAATTTGCCATTCAAACCAAAGTTTTGGTTTTTGGCGGTGTTCTTTGATAAACGGTTCGAGGGCCAACGAGGCGCCATCACCGTTTCGTCACGTTTAATTTCTGTCTCGGTATTATAAAGAGTGACGTTTCCTTGGTGTTGTTCGCCTCGCAACTCATAACTCAAGGTAACGGTATCGCGGTCATAATCCGTAGGGATAAGTAACTTGCTCGAAAGGCTATTATTTGCACTACCCGACATATCAGGACGCGGACTGTAATCTCCACTGTCTCGGTACATGTCATAAGAGAGCTCAAAACGATGGATGTCATTTAGTTCATACCCCAGCTTAGCCAGAATGTTGTAAACATCACCTGCAGCACCGTAGGTTTTATTGCCATTACCATCTTCAAAATCATCACGCGTAACGTAATGGCCATAGACCATCGCATCAATGTTTTCGGACAAAAGTCCGTACAGTGTCAACGAACCTTGTTGGTTGTCGTTGGATGCATAGCCGCCATAAACACGCGCACCAAACTTTTCATCGTAACGAAGTAAGTCACGAGCGTCTTTCGTTTCAAAGTAGACCGAACCGCCTAACCCGTTTTGAGTCACAGAGTTATTACCTACCTGAATGTCCGCAGATTTGAGAATGTCAGGATTCAACGTCAAGTTACCAATATGATGGAACATGCTCGCATGCTGAGAAGCACCGTCAAGACGAATGTCCAAATCGGTTTCGCTCAAACCACGAATCGTAATACGTTGATTCACAGAGTGTGTTCCACCAACATCTACACCGGGAATATCGCGCAGTAAATCAGACATATGATCCGCTTGCTTCAGTGACATGTCGTCCGCAAACATCGACTCAGTGTTGCTGGAAACTTTCGTTCCCCATACAACGACCTCTTCAAAATGTGACTCAGTATCTTGAGCTAAAACAGGGGTTGATAGCGCCATTCCCACTGCAAGGCAAAGGCTTGAAAGCTTGATAGGTGAACAAGCAGGGCTTTCCATAACTTCATTCCTAAATATTAATGATAATAATTCTCAGGTATAATAAGCATGAGTTTTATAAATACAAAGGCGATTTGGTTATGCGAAATCGCACAAGTGTTATGAGGAAGTGTCAAATGCAGGAAGTTACAACAAAACGAACTAAAATTGCCAAGATAGCTTTAACCCAAAGACTAAAGGCGACAGAGAAACAATGGATTGTCACGCAAGGCCAACCTTGTCAAACTCAACTGGCCGAAGGTAAGTTCCTATCATATCAGTACAATGATCAAATTTTTGTTCATGGCGGGCGTTGTCTAGAACTTATTGATTCGAATATTGTTTCTACTGCACACGCCTCACTGCTGGTCACTATTCTTTTAGAAGGTAGACTCTCGTTTGGCTACGACGATTTGCAATTTGATTTAGACGCGAGCGACGGCCCTAAGGGTGTAGTGGTGAACTTACTCAAACCTGCAAATTTTCGTCGTTCACTGCTCAAAGATAACCTCATTAATAAGATCAACATATTGGTTAAGCCCCAATGGCTAGAGGCCCGCCTTGAGCAAAATTGTAGCCATCGAGCCTTTTTTAACTCTCATCAGGCGTTTCAACAGTTGGAGCTTAACCAGACGCTATGCGAACTGGCTGAAACGTTAACAAATAGAGAAACACCGCAAGAGTTCCAAGAGAAGCTAGAAGTCGAAAGCTTGATCTATCAAATATTACATCAAGCCACCAAGCAAATTCCTAAGAATTTCAGTGCTAAAAACAGCAGTATTGAACGACACATTGATGGTCGGATTGAGGATATTGTCAGCTATATTGAAACTCACCTTGATCAAGAACTACGCTTGGAAAAGTTGGCGAGCCAATTCTCAATGAGTGTTTCAAACCTGCAGCGCCGATTTAAACAATCACTTAATATGACCATAAACGGCTACATTCGTTTTCGACGTCTTGAGATTGCTAGGCAACATTTGGAACGTGGCCTAGTAACGATAACAGAAGCCGCCTATGAAGCCGGATACCACCACCCTTCTAACTTCACTTATGCCTTCAAAAAGGCATTTGGTGTGCCACCACATGAAGTGATTAAAGAGTAAGGGGACTCTAGGTAACTGACTGTTATTTAGGAGTGTCTTATCCACAACATCGGTATATACTCGCCTTAAACGTTATGGAGGTTAAACATGAATATTGGTGCTGTCGCGAAGCTCACAGGGCTTTCATCTAAGTCGATTCGATTATATGAAGACAAAGGGATCATATCTCCACCAGCGCGTAGCGACTCTGGCTATCGCGAATATTCAGATAATCATATTCAAGAGCTTAACTTGGTATCACGCGCAAAAAGCGCAGGCTTTTCGTTGCAAGAATGCAAAGAGTTCGTACAACTTGCTCATAACCCCAACCGCAAAAGTAGCGAAGTAAAAGCAAGAACCATGGACAAACTGAGAGAGGTTGAAGAAAAAATTGCACACCTCATGGAGATCAAAACGCAACTTGAAGGTTGGGTTTCTTCTTGTCCTGGAGATGCAGAGAGCCGATGCCCAATCATAGACGAGCTCACCAAGTAAGCCCGCCTATCTATTGATCTCGTTAAAAACGAACTAGCTCGCTTAATGATAAGTACACATGCGCTTACCGTTTAACTCTATGATGTTAAATGGCGTTTCATAGATGTCCTCTAGCGTAGACGCTTGAATAACCTCTTCAACCGCACCACTCGCCACAACTTTACCTTTCTTAAGCGCCAATATGACATCTGAGTAACACGCCGCGAAATTAATATCATGAATTACGACCACCATGGCTTTATTCATGTCATGGGCTAACTGCTGCACAACTTTCATGATCTGAAGAGAGTGTTTGATATCTAAGTTATTAAGAGGTTCATCAAGAAAGACATAGTCTGTATCTTGTGCAATCACCATAGCAATAAATGCAAGCTGTCGCTGACCACCACTTAACTCATCCAAGTATTTGTCTTGAATATCTTGCAAATCTAAGTAGTCGATCGCTTGTTCTATGACCTCATGATCTTCTTTAGTCAGATTTCCTTTAGAGTATGGGAAACGACCAAAAGAGACTAACTCTTTTACGGTAAACCGCATTGTAATCGAGTTAGCTTGGCGAAGTACTGCCAGTTTTTTCGCTAGCTCTTTTGTGTCCCATTCCGCGATTTCCTTGCAATCAATGATAACACTACCGCCATCTCGCTCCGTTAAGCGTGAGGCCATAGATAACAGCGTGCTCTTTCCCGCGCCATTTGGACCGATAATCGATGTTACCTTGCCCTTTTCAAACTGAGTATTGGCCTCGTCTACGACTTTGTTTGAACCGAAAGCCTTCGTTAATTTGTCTATTACTATCATATTTATACAACTTTGTTTTTCAGCAGCAGGTATAAGAAATACGCACCGCCGATAAAGTTAATTACGACACTCAACGTCGTCTCAAAACTGAACACATTTTCGATTATCCATTGCCCAGCAAGTAGTGAACTGATGGATAGAAACGAACATCCGACCAATAGCGTTTTATGTTGGTAACTTCGGAACATTTCCCGGCTTAAGTTGGTCACTAGTAAACCAAAGAACATGATTGGCCCTACCAAAGCCGTAGAAATAGCAATCAAAACCGCCGAGATAATAAACACATTTCTCGTCACTTTAGGTACATCAACACCCAAACTTTTCGCATTGTCTTGGTCGAGCCAAAACACATCTAAAGTGCGATGCATCCTAAACAACAACCAACATGCAAACATCAAAGCCGGAGCACTAAAGTAAACCAAGTTCACTTTGACATTATTGAAACTGGCGTACAGTTTCGACTGAACAATTGCATATGTGTTTGGGTCCATCAGCAAAGAAAAGAATGACGCCGCATTGGAAAATAGCTGACCAAAGATCAAGCCGACCAATAGCAACGTAATCAAGTTCTTGCTGCCTTTTGAAAAGTAAAACCCAAACAGCAGTAGCGAAAACGACACCATTACAATTACTGCAATCGCGAAATTGACGTACAAGTTAAGAACTAAGGTACTCAACCCACCAAAAATCAACACGATCAAAATTTGGGTTAACACATACAGCGCATCAAAACCCATGATACTTGGCGTTAAAATTCGGTTGTGCGTAATGGTTTGAAATACAAGTGAAGACTGAGCAATGGCCACACCCGCTAGCACTATCGCCAATACTTTAGGAACTCTACGAGACAAAAAATATTGGTAGTTGTCAGCCGTTAGCCCAATACCAATAAACAGACACGCGAAAAGAATCGCAATGCCACCTAGCAGCAGGATTTTCGTTGAATCACGCATGTTGCTTACCTCGCAACAACATTGCGATGAATACCACGCCACCCAATATGCTAATCACGATAGAGATTGGCATTTCATGAGGGAAAATAATTAAACGACTCACCAAATCGCAACACAACACTAAAATGGCCCCATACATGGCCGTAAGCGGAATGTTCTTTTTGAGGTTATCGCCATAAAAGTGACTCACGAGATTCGGTACAATCAGCCCTAAGAATGGCAACTGGCCAACAATCATCACGACACTTGCTGACATGATGGACACCAATAGCACGCCAATCGTCACAACCTGCTGATAATTCAAACCCAAGTTAATCGCGAAATCTTTTCCGATACCTACGGCAGAGATCCTTGCGGCAAAAAGATAGCTGAGGATAACCATTGGTACCGCGATGTACAGCAGTTCAAAATCACCACGCAAGATGTTGGCGAAGTTTGCGACTGTCCAAGCATTCAGACTTTGAAGTGCATCATATTTGTAAGCGATAAACGTAGTCATGGATTGGATGACATTGCCGAAAATAATCCCGACAAGTGGCACAAAAACCACGCTCTTAAATTGAATGCGCTGAATAAAGAAAACAAACGCCAGCGTCCCAAATACCGAGATGCCGAACACGAGCCAAAGGTGATTATCATTACCAAAGAAAACCACGCTCAGTACATAGCCCAGCATGGCACATTCGATCGTACCAGTTGTAGAAGGTGCCGCAAATCGGTTCTGGCTGATTTGCTGCATGACAAGACCCGCAATACTCAAGCCAGCACCAGCAAGCAATATGGCAAATAAACGTGGTATACGGCTGGTAAAGAAAAGTTCTAATGCTTTCTCATCACCTGAAAAGAGTTGTTGGGGTGTCATGTTTGCCACCCCAACAAATAACGAAACCGTGCTTAAAACCACAAGGGTTAGCAATAACTTCTTCAAAGTTAACCTCTGCTATCTTGGATTACAGTTCAACGGTTTGCTTAATCTCACTGACCATTTTTTCTGTTGCTGTCACACCAGACATCGACAAGTACCAAGCGTCCACATCTAAATAGGTGATTTTATGATTTTTATATGCCGCAGTCGCTTTGACTAAGTCGTTATCCATGGATTTACGAATATCGTTATCCGGCGTACCTGTCAGAGAATTTCGGTCAACCACGAGGATATTTTTCGGGTTAGCTTCACGAATAAACTCATAAGAAATGACATCTCCGTGAGTGCCCGTTTTCACGTGCTCAACCGTTTCCAAGAAGCCAAAGTCGTTATAAATGACGCCAAATCGCGACTGGGCACCAAACGCGCTGATGTTGTCACCCATGCTTAAAATCGTTAATGCATCATTTTTGTTCGATTGGTTGTAGTCACGGATTACTTTGAATTGAGCATCTAGCGCTTCAATTTTCTGCTCTACTTTTTCTTCGATATTGAAGATCTTACCAATATTGCGCCATTGCGCTTGCGTGCCTTCCCAATAGCCTTGGTTCTCTTTCGCCGCAAAAACAACTGTAGGGGCAATTTCACTCAGCTCTTCATATTTCGCAGACGCTCGCGGACCAACCAAAATCAAATCCGGTTTTTGCATGTAGATGGTTTCAAAATCAGGTTCAAACAAACTACCCGCAGAGGTGTAGCTATCTTTGCTGTATTTTGAAAGGTAACTAGGAAGATTAGAAGAGTTAGATACTGCAACAGGATCGATACCAAAGTTGTCCAGCGCATCTAGCGGGCCAAAGCCAATCACAACCACACGCTCTGGGGATTGTTCTAGCTCTGTTTGACCCATGTAGTGGTCAATCACAACTTTAGCAGCAAAAGAAGGAGAAACAGTAAATAACGACAGCATAGCCGCACCGACGAATTTTTTCATTTTGTTAAGCCTTAATGAGATCTATTATCATACGCGTTCGCAATATAACGCTACTCTTTAATGCATTCAACAAAATTTAAGGTACTTTACATTAGTTACGTTTACTCAAGACTTAGATATATCAAAGACTTATAAAACCCATCAGTTTCAATACCTGGGCGTATCATTCATGCGCTTCAATAAACGCTTTGAGTGCCAGCTCATCAATAATCTCCAAACCGTTGTCCGTTTTTGTAATCAATCCCTTTTCAATCAAGTCCTTAACTACACGTCGATAGACTCGGCCTGAAGTGCCAAACCGCTCAGCCTCTTGGTTCACTTTATCAAAGCCACCAAGGAGCTTATCCGTCTGATTACGGACGAGAAGATCATAGGCAATGTTGTAAGTAATGGGATGCAACAAACGATTAGTGTAGATATCCATGGAGTCTTGATAATCCTCAGCCAATGCTGAAGCGAAGAACACCATCATTTGGGGATAATTTTGCAGCGCTTCGGTTAGTTTTTGGATACAGATAACATCAACCTGCATATGTTCATCTGCTATCACATTCCATTGACAAGGAGTCCGAGTGAAGAACTCCATTTCACCATAAATATGATAGTCGCAGTTAGCTTCCCCTAATTGAAAACGTCGTCCATTTGCGGCCAATATGTTCATCGAGACTCGACCTACTGGCACAACATACAAGTACTGAAGTTGCTCACCTTGGCGGAGAATTGCTTCCCCAGCATCAAAGAAACGCGAATTTATTTGGCATTGATAAATCAAATCGCGAAAGGTGGCACTCTTTTCTTCAAGGTATGTTTTGAAGCGACCAGTCGGATAAGGGCTGATTTTCATTTTCTGCTCTCTCAGAAAAAGTTACGGACAACTATTTAAGGTGGATTGTACCCCGTAACTCCAAATAAAAAAGCGACAGTGACCTGTCGCTTTACATCTATTCTGTTTATGTGACTTACTGAGATAGAGACTGGCTAACGCTGAGCAACCAAGGCTTCTAATGCCGTAATCGCGGCACTCTTCTCACCTTGCATCATTACTTTGGCTTCATCAACGTACTGACCAACACCTTCTTTCACATCTTGTTGATACAGCACCACGTTGTTTAATATCGAAGCCACATGAAGGCCTCGTAGTCGACCGACCGTAAACAGCGCAGAGGTTTCCATATCGGCACCTAAGATGCCTTTCTTGTTCCAATGTTGGCATATTGCATCTTCGTCATCGGTATAGAAACTGTCGTGAGAACGCACCACACCAAAATGATAATGCACTTTTTGCATCGACAAGTAACGCTCAACTTCCTTTAACAGTGAAAAGCTTGCGTAGGCTGGATAAGACGAATCGACATACGCTTTAGAGCCGCCCTCATCTCTTACCACGCCTTCGGCAATGATCAACTCGCCAAGGTGAATGCCTGATTGCATTGCCCCCGCAGATCCAACACGTACCACATGAGTCACACCGCACTGTTTTAGCTCTTCCACTGCGATGATCATCGATGGCGCACCTATACCTGTACTACACACTGAAACAGGCTTGCCTTTGTAGTTGCCGGTAAACACACGGTACTCGCGGTTTTCCGACACCATTTCTGCATCATCAAATAATGCCGCGATACGATTCGCTCGATCTGGCTCGCCGCATACAATAACGAGAGGAGAGATTTGTGTTTCATCCACTCCGATATGAGGTTGTTTGGCCATTTTTCGTTCCTTACACAGCAGCGTGCGCTAAGGTTTTATCGCCATTGCGCTTAGCGCTACGAGCCCACTCACGCGTGCCATTGGCAGCGATGAACATAAGAATCGCGTACTGAACAGACATTGCGTAAACACCTTGCGTCGCGTAGATACCCACACTGATAATGTTAATCACAACCCATAGAATCCAGTTTTCGACGTATTTACGTGTCATCAGAATTTGTGCAACAACAGACAGTACTGTCATGGTTGCATCCCAGAACGGGAACGCGTCAGGTTCAAGCACCGGTTCAGCCAAGCCAGCACCAAAGAGATTCAAGCTATCAACAGCAATGTTTGCTAGCGCAAAGAAAAATGGGTCGATATAGATCGTTAATAATGCGATACATGCAACGCTAATAGAGGCAGTAGTAATAAGTTTCTGTTTATTTAACCAGCGAACTTCCAGCGTTTCACCTTGTGCGTTTGGACGGGTCCACGCATACCAGCCGTAAATGTTCGCACAGAAGAAAAACAATTGAAGAAGCAATAATCCGTATAACTGAATTTGAAAAAAGATAACGGCAAAAAGCGTGACATTCAGCAAACCGAATAAGTAGTTGATGGTTTTTTCTTGGCTGGCAAACCAAATGCAAAGCAGTCCAAAAACGGTACCGAAAGCTTCGATCCAACTCATTGCGTAGCCGTCGCCGATCGGAATGTTAAAGAGAGTATTATTAATATCGAGTAAGGCAAAGAGGTCCATAACATGTCCTTTATTATTTTGTTTGGAATACGCCTATATTAGAACGTGATATCCAACAAAAAGGAGGACATTTGTCCTCCTCTTGATGCACTCGATCATAAATCAGATTCATTACTTACTTGAAAGTACCTATTTATCTCAATTATTCATTCCAAATGAACTAGGACTCGTGTCCTAGGTAGCGCTTTTTGAACGTCGATGCTGACGCGAACAGTAAAGTCGAAGCAAATGTAAACACCACGCCAGCCAAGTATACATACTCTTCATTCGCAAGTAGTTCATAAACACTCACGACAAACACCGTTAATACTAGTGAAATATTGAAACGGTGAAACCACGGCCTCTTTACTGAATACTGTGCATATCTCTTAACTAACATAAAGATTTTCCATTCATCTCAATAATTTATAAATCTAATTATAGGCTTTATTAATAATAAGCTTTTTAAGCACTATCGACACGAAATCTTTCGAGTTACTCGCAAAAAATCACACTTTTCAAATGTTGAGTTAATAAATTCGAACATCTGTTTTGCATGCTTATTTATTTTTTAGCCCATTTTTTATAAATTATATGCACTAAATTTGTTAACCATGCGTTTGTTTTTAATTAAGAGAAATTCGTCACACTGTTGCGTACAACCAATGTTGGTTCCAGTTGAACGACTTGAGCGTCGTTAGATTTGTCGTCCAGTCTTCGTACAAGAGTCTCAACGGCAGCCTGCCCCAAACGGTACTTAGGCTGATGAATGGTAGTTAGCGATGGCGACATAAATTTCGCGATATGGATGTCATCGTAACCAATAATGGATAGGTCGTCCGGCACTTTAATACCGAGCTCATTTGCGGCGTTAATCACACCCATCGCCATCATATCGTTAGAGACGAAAATCGAGCTGGGTAATGCGCCACGTTGAGCCATTTTTTTGAACGCTTGATACCCACCCTCACATTCGAAGTCCGATTCAATGATCCAATTGGCATTAAATTCCAAGCCCGCTTCGTTCATTGCTCGCTTATAACCTTCGTATCGCATTTGCGCTTGGTGTTTAATCAAAGGGCCAGTGATGCACCCAATTTCGGTATGGCCGCAATCAATTAAGTATTTCGCCGCTAAGTAACCGCCACGAAGTGAGTTGTCTTGGATTTTATCGCTTGTAAATAGCATCGGCCCCCAGTCCATTACCACAACTGGGATATCTGGGTAACGCTCAAATACATCGATACGCTCTCCTTCTAGCGACGAGCACATCAAGATCAAACCATCGACACGCTTTTGCAATAGCGTATTAATGGATTGACGCATACGTTCGTTATCACCCTCGGTGTTACATAAAATGAGGCTGTAGCCTTTTTGGTAGCAGCTGCGTTCGACGCCTTTTACGACTTCGCCAAAGAATGGGTTGGTTGAGGTTGTCACGAGCATACCAATGGTTTTGGTACGATTGACTTTGAGGCTACGCGCCAACGCAGAGGGCGCGTAGTAGTTAAGCTCTTTTGCGGCATTGTTAACGCGTTCAGAGATCTCTTCGCTCACAAAACGCGTCTTGTTAATAACATGGCTCACTGTTGAAGTGGAAACCCCTGCCAGTTTTGCGATGTCTTTCATCGTCGCCATGTTACTACTCCTATTTTAATGAGGCGTTGTGCGCCTTATTGTTCAGCGAGAAACGCGTCCACCTCTTCGCGGGTTGGAATCGACGTTTGCGCGCCAAAGCGGGTCACAGAAATTGCAGCCGCCGCATGTGCAAACTTAATCGCTGATTCTAAAGGTAAACCTTCTAGGAGACCAGTGACGAATGCCCCATTAAATGTATCGCCCGCTGCGGTAGTATCCGTCGCTTCAACGCGGAAACCCGAGATGATTTCGCCTCGACCGTTTTGGCTTAGCCAAACGCCTTTTGCACCGAGTGTGATCATGACAATTTCTATACCTTTACCATGTAGCACATTCGCCGCTTCTTGCGCGCTTTCGTTGTCTGTTACAGTAATACCTGTCAGAACTTCAGCTTCCGTTTCATTTGGCGTAATCACGTCAATGTAAGACAGTAATTCATCTGACAATTCATGAGCTGGCGCTGGGTTCAGAATGACATTGGTTTTGGCATCTTTCGCTACACGCGCAGCTTTCTCAATGCCGCACATCGGCGTTTCCAATTGCATTAGCAAGTAATCTGCTTGGCGAATACGCTCTAAATCTGGCTCAATCGCTTCTGCTGTCAGTTTGGCGTTCGCTTCAGCTGAAATGCAAATGCTGTTCTCCCCACTGTCCGACACTTGAATCATCGCGATACCTGTCGGGCAATTTGGCTGCATCTTCACACCAGTGATATCGATGCCGTCCATTTTGAAGTTTTCGCGAATGTTAATGCCGAATGAGTCGTCGCCCACACAAGCGATAAAACCGATGTCTGCATTTAATCGCGCCGCCGCGACGGCTTGGTTGGCACCTTTGCCACCTGGGATAACTTGATAGTTGCGACCATGCAGCGTCTCGCCTGGGCGAGGGAAAGAAGGCACTTGAAGAACATGGTCAGCGTTTACACTACCTAACACCACTAACTTATTCATACGGTTATCCTCGGTTCTGAATGAACCCTTTTTAAAAACTGTTTAGGAAAATACATTAGATGACTTTAACTTCTCTTCCTGATAAAGGAGTCTCGACAAAAAGCCAAAGGCATCTATACCCCACACTTTGCAGTATTTTGGGTAAGTTTGCCCTCACCTCCTAAACGACAGATATAAACGGAGGAGAGAGCAAAAATTAGGATGATTTATTGGAACTAAAAACTTACTTAGTGACTACTTTTAGTGGTACCGGGATGTACTCTTCTACTTCTTCACCTTTCAAAACTTTGTCAGCCGTTTCAACACCTAAAGCACCGATAAGGTCTGGTTGCTGAGCAATAGTTGCCGCTAGTTTGCCACGGTTAACTGCTGCAATGCCGTCTTCCGTACCATCAAAACCAACGATAACGACATCTTTGCCAGAAGCTTGAACTGCGCGAAGTGCACCTAGCGCCATTTCATCATTCTGTGCAAATACCGCTTGTACATCCGGGTTAGCCGCTAGCAGGTTTTCCATTACGTTTAGACCTTTCGTGCGGTCAAAGTCAGCTGGTTGGCTAGCAAGAAGATCCATATCGCTGCCCTTCACGGCATTCATAAAGCCTTCACCGCGCTCACGCGCTGCCGATGTGCCCGCAATACCTTCAAGTTGAATGACTTTTGCTTTTTCGCCGACTTTTTCCATGATGTAGTGGCCTGCCATTTCACCACCAATTACGTTGTCCGACGCGATGTGACTCACAACTTCACCACGGCTTGCACCACGGTCTAATGTCAACACAGGGATCTTAGAACGGTTCGCCATACGAATTGCATTAGACACTGCATCAGAATCCGTTGGGTTGATAAGAATTGCTTTTACGCCGCGAATACTTAAATCCTCGATGTTCGACAGTTCTTTACTCGGGTCATTTTGCGAGTCCAGTACAATTAAGTCGTACCCCAATTCTTTCGCTTTTGCTTCCGCACCGTCTTTCATCGTTACGAAGAACGGGTTGTTTAGCGTCGAAACCACAATCGCCATGGTATCTTGAGCTTGCGCCGCTACCGATACGGTTGAAGAAAGAAGTGCAGCAGAGATAAGAGTTGCAAGTTTTTTCATCGTTCTAGTCCTTTGTGTAGGGTGAGCCAGTACACATCCCCTGACTCGGTTTGTATTCACTGTTTTATATATACAGATTGTTATGAATTACTTGTTTTTGTTGTCTACCAATACCGCCAGCAAGATAACCACTGCTTTTGCAATCATTTGGTAGTAAGAAGAAACATCAAGTAGGTTAAGTGCATTGTTCAAGAAACCGATGATCAGCGCACCAATCAAGGTACCCATGATACGGCCTTTACCGCCCATCAAGCTGGTACCGCCAAGAACAACCGCTGCGATAGCGTCTAGCTCGTAGCCCATACCCGCTGTAGGTTGCGCCGAAGAAAGACGAGACGTTACGATAATACCTGCAAGCGCTGCTAGCATACCGCAGATGGCGTAGACACCAATCTTCACTCGGTCTACATTGATACCTGATAGGCGAGTCGCAGACTCGTTGCCGCCTAGTGCGTAAACATAGCGACCAAAGCGCGTGTGGTTAAGTAAATACCAAGCCGCTGCGAACACAACCACCATTAACCAAACAGGAACCGGAATGCCTAGCGCGTAGCCAGTACCAAACCATGCGAACGCATCCGCGGTGTCAGTAAAGCCTGTCGAGATTGGTCGACCTTCGGTGTACACCATGGTCACACCGCGTAGTAACGTCATGGTAACCAGCGTAGCGATAAATGCCTGCACCTTACCCTTCGCAATAATGATACCGCTGATCGCACCTAACGCTGCACCTGCGACTAAAGCTGTTGGAACCGCCACCAGCACCGGAACCTCAAGCGCAATCATGCTTGCCGCAAAGGCACCACACAATGCCAATACCGAACCAACACTTAAGTCGATGCCTGCTGTTAAAATAACTAATGTCATACCCACTGCGATAATGGCATTCACGGAGGTTTGACGAAGAATGTTGAGAATGTTGTCGACCGTAAAAAAGTTCGGGTTCAAAAATGACACAACAACGATCAGAAAGATCAAAGCTATCAGTGATTTTTGCTCAATCAGCCACTCTTTTGTGAACAACTTCTTGTTGCCAGTTTCGGTTGGTTTGCTCATGGTATTCGTACTCATGCTGCTTCCTCATTGATCTCTTTGCCTACGGCACAGGCGAGTAATTTTTCTTGATCGGCGTCTTTCGCATCAAATTCGCCGGTGATACGACCTTCATGCATCACTAAAATACGGTCGCTCATGCCGAGCACTTCAGGCATCTCGGAAGAAACCAAGATGATGCTCATGCCTTCGGCCTTAAACTTGTTGATGAGCTGATAAATCTCTTTTTTTGCTCCGACATCAACACCACGTGTCGGCTCATCCAGAATCAGAACTTTAGGTTTCGTCATTAACCCTTTCGCTATCGCAACTTTTTGCTGGTTACCACCAGATAAGTTGCCGATGATTTGATCTCGCGTTGGGGTTTTAATGTTGAATAACTTAATAAAATCTTCCACTGCAATCACTTCGTCGCTGTGTTGAATCTGGAAGCCTTTGGTCAGCTGGTTTAGCGAACAAAGTGACATGTTATCCTTAACTGAAAGACCTAAAACCAAACCATCGCCTTTGCGATCTTCAGAGATGTAAGCGATACCATTTGCCAAGCCATCTTGCGGGCTAACCGGGTTAATAGTTTTGTTATCAAGATTGATAACACCATGCTCACTAGGTAATGCGCCGTAAATGACTTTCATGAGTTCAGTGCGGCCTGCGCCCATCAAGCCAGAAATTCCAAGAATCTCACCACGCTTGAGAGTAAAGCTCACATCCTGAACGCCAGACCCAGTCAAACCAATGACTTCAAGACAAGTTTCGCCATGTTGGACATCAATACGTGGATATTGCTCTTCTAATTTTCGGCCAACCATCATTTCAATTAGGCCATCTTCATCAGTGTCGGACACCTTGCACTCACCGATAAACTTACCATCACGAAGCACTGTAATATCATCACAGATTTCAAAGATTTCTTTAAGACGATGCGAAATGTATACGATGCCGCATCCTTGCTCGCGGAGCTCATTAATCACTTTAAACAGTGATTCCGTTTCGGTACCGGTCAGTGCGTCCGTTGGCTCATCCATAATGATGACTTTCGACTCAAACGAAAGTGCCTTTGCAATTTCCACCATTTGTTGTTCACCAAGGCTTAAATCGCCAAGCAATGTTTTTGATGAATGCTTTACATTGAGACGTTTTAAAAGCTTGTCAGCTTCGTCATACATTTTGCCCCACTGGATACGCCCTAAGGAGCCGGTGAACTCTCGTCCCAAGTAAATATTTTCGGCAATCGTCAGTTCAGGAATCAGGTTCAGCTCTTGGTGAATAATGCTAATACCAGCTTCCTGTGAATCGCGTGGACCTTTAAAGGCCGCCGGCTGACCTTGATATTGAATGCTCCCCGCATCCATGTGGTAAATGCCTGTCAACACCTTCATTAACGTTGACTTGCCTGCTCCATTTTCACCCATCAGCGCCATAACACGGCCTGGATAAACATTCAGGCTTGCTTTGTCGAGTGCTTTTACGCCCGGAAACGCCTTCTCAATTTCGCTTAGTTGTAGAATGGCTTGAGTCATAATCTGTCCTCAATATCTCTGGCTTAAAAAACCACGCCCGCTTGGAAAATAACGTTCGCATATGGCGAGCATTCGCCGGTTCTTACGATAGCGCGACTTTGGGCCGTGCGTGCTTTAAACGCTTCATGTGACACGTAGCTCACCTCAATAGATTTGCCCGTCTCTTCACTCTCTTTGCTCAGTTCGTTGAGCAACGCTTCATGCAAAACTGGGCTTGCATCAGAGAACTCTTCCGCAATGATGACCCCTTCGATTTGGGACTCAGATAGAATTACGCGAACAGTATCAAGAAAACTTGGTACCCCATGCGTTAGCGCCAAATCGATTCGCTGAACATGCTCTGGGATTGGTAGACCAGCATCACATATCGTGATCTCGTCGGTGTGGCCTAGCGTCGCCACCAAGTAAGAAATATCTGAGTTAATTAGGGTACTTTTTTTCATCTCATCGACCTTTCGGTTACACGTTCATACAACCATGAGCGCCTGTCTTAAAGTGTTTTCGTTATTAACAGAAAACTCATCGAAACGTTTCGATGAAATAATAATTCGTCATCGCAATTTGACCAGTGTGAGATCGATAAGGTGTGAGAATGATCTGTAATTCAATTGTCATTGAATAGGAAAAGTGCACTTGAGTCACACTTTACCATCGAAACGTTTCGATGATGGTATTTCCCTGTCATTACGGTTAGGTTTTATACAGGGAGGAAGGAAAAGAGACGTCCAACTACTGAGAAAACCTCTAGTTAATAAGCTCGAAACCTTTCACGTCATCACAATTCTTAGATAGCTGCCTGATTTTGGAGAACGCTCACCTTACAATCTGGTTACAATTTGCCAAAACACATCATCCGTTCAGTACCTTACCTGGTACGCGACGTTTGTAGGGACACAAACGGAAACTAAGAACCATAATGAAGTTAAGCAATAGAGTCATTTTGCTTGTCGCGCCAGTGATCTTATTAAGCGCGTTAGTATCTAGCTATATTATTTATAGCATTCAAAAAGTGACGTTCATCAAGCGGGAAGACAGCTATATTCAGTTGCAGATGGAAAAGCTGGCCGGGCAGTTTCGACAAGCGAATATTTTTCTTAATAGCTATGCCTATACGCTCAGTAAAAGTGATGTATTACAAGACTATTTGGTTAATCATAACAACCCCTATCGTGAGCGAGTCTTGTTTAATCGATTAGACGAGACCGCTGAAGTATTAAGCCATGGTTACAAAGGCGATGCGAGCATGGCGATCCTCGACGGCAAACAAAACCTTCTCTACTACACAGAAAACAAATATTACGAATCATCGGGCGTGGTCGACCCAAAGGTATTAGAGTACATATCACGAAGTTTCAATGACAGAGAGGCTTTCAGTCACACTGGCTTTATTTATAACTCCAGTGGACAAAGCATTCTTCTTCAATATGAGGTCGTCGACAAAAGAACGGGGACTCACCCTTTGAGCTTTGACTCGAAAAATGTGTTTTTTGTGGTAGTTTCCGTATCACTTGAAGCCTTTAACGAGATTAAGCATGACATCGAGTTTGACACACACAGCGTGATTACTTTCGCCGACAAACCCATTTATCTTGATATTCCTCTCGCTCAAACCATTGAGCTGCTGCCGCACTTTTATGCCGTGCTTTCTCCTGCCGAATATTTAATGTGGAATAAAGTCGATAAAGTGTGGCTAGAACTTGCTTTCTCCTTTGGCGTAGCGGCGTTTTTCACCATCACATTAATCATTTTGGTGTTGTACCGCTATGTGTTGCGCCCTGTTTCTCGCCTTGATAAGCAGCTGAACGAACTTGAATCTAATCAACGTGACAATATTGAAAAGCTAGAAACAAACGATGAAATAGGACGCCTCTCTGCACGCTTTTTTGATATGTATGAGGAACTTAATGTCATCTATAAAAAGACAAAACGCCTAGCTGAAACGGATCACCTGACGCAACTCGCCAATCGCCATCGTTTTCATGAGCTTGCCACTCGTGAACTTATCTCCCCTTCGCAGTTTCTGTGGGTTGTTTACGTCGATCTTGATAACTTTAAATACGTGAATGATAAATACGGGCATGAATTGGGAGATAACTTGTTAAAAGTGTTCTCATCACACATCAAGAATGCTTGTCAAAAGTTCTCGCACGATTACAACAGCCCCTGCTTTGCCGCCAGGTTATCTGGTGACGAATTTGCAATTTTGCTGAGCTCAAATCAAGAGGTAAAACGCTTGCCTGATTTGCTTGCATCAGAGTTACTAAAACCGATTAGTAATCTCAGTTCATCTTGGAGTAATTCATTTCCCGTTACGGCAAGCGTAGGTATTGCACAATATCCTCAAGACGGTACTGACATCGCGAAGTTACTCTCCAGTGCCGATGCGGCTATGTATCAAGCAAAACGGGCAGGGAAAAATCAATACGCCTATTATTCAGCCGCTCTCAATATTGAGTCTCAAAGACGAAGTCAGCTTGAACGTGCGCTCCGAAAAAGCAATGTAGAGGAAGAATTCCACCTTGTTTTTCAACCCTATATGAACAATCGAAGCAACGAAATTGAGGGGTTAGAAGTCTTGTTGCGCTGGGAAGCCGAAGGTATCGGCCCTATCCCCCCAAAGGAGTTTATTCCAATTGCAGAGCAAGCCGGATTATTTGATAAAATTGACCGCTGGGTTTTCGCCAATGCAACGGCGGAATACCATCAATTAAGGAATATTTTCGGTAAGGATATTGTTCTTTCGGTCAATCTTTCATCAGCAGAGCTAAACTCGATAGAAATGGCAAACTACATCCATGAACAAGCGACACTGCACAGTGTTAAACCAGAATGTATTGAGATAGAAATAACCGAAACCTTTGCCGCAGAACAACAAGGCACGGCCCTACTTGATGAGCTATCAAAACGTGGCTACCGTCTTGCAATTGATGACTTTGGTTCTGGTTACACATCGTTAACTCAGCTCGTTCAGTATCCGGTTCAAAAAATCAAATTTGGATCGAGAGTTCCTCGTTACATTGATGAACACCAACAACGGACATGTGATCAAACCTATTATTGAGCTATGCCATGCCCAAAATAAAACGGTTACAGCAGAAGGTATTGAACACAATATGATGCATGAATGGTTATCGGCATACCGCTGCGACTATATGCAAGGCTATTTATTTGGCAAACCAATGACTAAAGAACAATTGAGCTTGTGGTGGCAATCGGCAAATGACGACAGTCGATTTGATGCGTCCATGGTCAGCTCAATTAGGGTTTCAAGAACATAAGTTAAGGGGAGAAGTACAGCAGTCACAGCTGTGGCGGCTGTATTTAGCTGTATATGAGCTTCATTGATAGATGCTCAGCTTTTGTTCCCCCATACCTATATCTATGACTTTAGTTGAGTAAATCACTATTTATTCGTTTTTAAACCAGCACTTCCTTGAAATCCAAACCGGTCAAATTCAGCGCTTTGACGCTATCGTACAAGCCACCTTTTTTGTCCGTGCAAAACGTTCTGAGCCCAGCACCTTTTACTCTGAACAAATCAGATTCATTAACGGCTTCTCTATTCAAAACGAGTTTCTTAAACGGTCTAACACGACTTAGCTTACCATGACGAAGATTATACTCGGTAGCAGAGGTATCAATGGCATCAATTTGAGTGACAATGTTTAATGCTCGCCAAGGCTTTCCTTGTAGATTTAATGGTAAAAATTCGACATTCTCGCTTAACACATTGAGCTTATCCGCAATAGAAGCGGATACAGCAAGAGTAAAAGATCCCCATGCTGCAATATCAGGCCTGGGTAATGGCTTTTCACCCTTAACGTCTAACCATTCAATATCAATACTTTTCCAACTGGCTTTAACAGGCTCTCCATAGAGTTGGATAGGTTTGCTTGCCGTTACTTGAAGAGACATTGGCTTTGTTGCGTAATTCGATGGAACTAAATCAGGAAGTTACGATCTGATCGGTTACATCAGTTAATCATCGT
>NZ_JAWOWF010000065.1:0-20395 GCF_033340295.1 Vibrio sp. 1401 | reverse complement strand
TGAAACTCAGTATATTGTTTAATAATTATTCAATTTCGGACGACTTGGTTTTCTGTCCGAATTACGCAACAAAGCCGCGTTAGATAAAACGGGCTTACTCGATAAAGCTCGTTGTCTACCTAGTCAACTTTCTGGTGGTGAACAACAGCGCGTCGGTATTGCCCGTGCTGTGGTTAATCGACCAACGTTGCTGGTGGCTGATGAGCCGACGGGTAACCTTGACCCAGAATTATCCAACCGTGTGTTGCGTCTATTCGAAGAATTTAACCGTGCGGGCGTGACTATCCTACTTGCCACGCACGATGTGGGGTTAGTAAACACTCGCCCACAGTATCGTCATTTTGAATTGAACCAAGGCTTCCTAAGTGAGGTAGAAGACTATGGCAGGTAACAAGCACTCCCAAAAGAAGGGGAAAGGCCGCAGTGCCAAGCGTGCGAATACCGATGGTTTTTTCTCTGTCCACGCAAAACAAGCTAAATCCTCTTTTAGCGCCTTATGGCAACGACCACTAGGCAACATTCTGACCCTAGCGGTCATCTCTATGGCACTTGCCATGCCAGCTTGTTTGTATCTATTGGGGAAAAACGTTGCGGGGGCAGCGGAAGATGTCGCTTCTCCTTCACAAGTTAGTGCTTACTTAGTTGAAGGCATGCCGGATGCACGAGTGATGGTTCTCAAAGATCAAATTGAAACTTGGCCTTTGGTAAAAGAGGTAGAATATATTTCACCGCAACAAGGTCTATCTGATTTAAGCCAATATGCAGGGTTCGACCAAGCTATCAGTCTTTTAAGTGGCTATGCGCTACCTGGTGTGTTGGTGATTACGCCAGATTCGGAGCTAAAAAGTGATATTCAGTCATTAGCCAAAGACGTTCGAGAGCAACAAGATGTGACCGACGTGAGACTTGACGAAGACTGGCTGGCGCGTCTTGATGCCATCAAAACTCTCGCGAGTATTATTGTCATTACCCTGACAGTACTGATGCTCGGTGCGGTATTTTTAATCGTTGGCAATACATTGCGATTTAATGTGCTGGCGAATAAAGAAGAGATTCAAACCATGAAACTGATCGGTGCGACGGACAGTTTTATTCTGCGCCCTTACTTGTACACAGGCATGTGGTTTGGCGTGTTAGGTGCCACTATTGCGTGGTTGGTAACGGCTTTAGTGACCATTGTCATGAATAGTGCGGTGGAAGACCTTGCTGCGTTGTACGATAGCCAGTTCCGCCTGATTGGTCTAAGTTGGGATGAATCTTTGTTACTAATCATCATTGGGAGTCTTTTGGGATGTATTGCGGCGCGCTTTTCTGCGCAACGACATTTAAAAGAAATTGAACCAGTTTAAGTGATGGCGGTCTTATTACTTGGATTTCATTAGCACTAGCTAATTTTGAACCCTTGCTTAGACCAAATGTTTATGGATAATTGCTTCCCCTTCTTGAAACTTGTTCATTTTGAGTTCAAGATATCGAAGCTAAATTGCAATGTAATGCTCCAGATCAGAGATTGATGAGGAATTGAATGACAAAAGAAGCGTATCCGATGGCTCTAGTCACGCAAGATAGCCTTGATAGCTATATTCGCTCAGTAAACAGCTACCCAATGCTGACTGCAGACGAAGAGCGTGAGCTGGCAGAACGATTACACTATAAAGGTGAGATTGAGGCTGCAAAAGGTCTAATTCTTTCGCACCTACGATTCGTTGTTCACGTTGCTCGTGGTTACTCTGGCTACGGTTTGCCAATGGCGGATCTTGTGCAAGAGGGTAACATCGGTCTAATGAAAGCCGTTAAGCGTTTTAACCCAGAAGTAGGGGTTCGCTTGGTTTCTTTCGCTGTCCACTGGATCAAAGCAGAGATCCACGAATACGTGCTACGTAACTGGCGTATCGTGAAAATTGCGACCACTAAAGCGCAACGTAAATTGTTCTTCAACCTGCGTAAGTCGAAAAAGCGCTTGGGTTGGTTTAACAACGGTGAAGTAGAAACCGTTGCGCGCGAGTTAGGTGTTGAGCCTTCTGAAGTTCGCGAGATGGAATCACGCTTAGCGGCGGTGGATTCAACCTTTGATATGCCAACTGATGAAGACGACAGCTCAAACGCTTACACAGCGCCGATGCTATACCTAGAAGACAAATCGTCTGATGTGGCCGACAACATTGAAGCCGCCAACTGGGAAATGCATACCAACAATCGCTTGGGTCATGCATTAGCGAGTTTGGATGAGCGTAGTCAGCGCATCGTGCGTTCTCGTTGGTTAGATGATGAGAAAGCAACATTGCAAGACTTAGCTGATGAGTTCGGTGTTTCTGCCGAGCGTATTCGCCAGCTAGAAAAAAATGCAATGAAGAAACTAAAATTGGCTGTGGGTGAATTTTAATTTCCACTGCTAATTGAAAGTAAGATTTTCATAGAAAGCCGAGATCATGTGATCTCGGCTTTTTTATTGTCGATCGAAAATCGATAGCGTTTGCGATCCGGATTTTATGTGCTACCTGTGTATAACTCTGTGAAGTAATTATTTATCAACTGTTCGAAACCCGGACAAAATAAGGGATTCAAGCACTTTTCCATCTGGGGATAGTTATAGATATACACACAGTTAGATCAGGATCATCACTACATATTGTGGATCAAAAGATCCAAATACACTTTATCAACGCAATTCACAGCTTTATCCACAAATGGTTGGAATGTGTACACTTTTGAAAAGCCTGATTATCCATGTGTCTAAGTTTGCCGTTGGATAGGTTACAATAGCGGCAGTATACCCAAGCAGCTTCAAATATGGATTTTATGCTGTACCACGGGTGCTGATTAGTACGTTAGGTTCGAGGTTGCTTGGGTATATTAATAAGACAATGAGAAAGTAAATGGATCAGTTTAAGCATATCGATGTACAAGGTGCGCAAGCGCTGCTCGAGCAGGGTGATGCGAAGCTTGTAGATATCCGTGACCCTCAATCGTTTGCCGTTGCGCATGCGGAGTCCGCGTATCACTTAACTAACGATACGATCGTTGCGTTTATGGATGAAGTGGAGTTCGAACAACCTATTCTAGTGATGTGTTACCACGGTATTAGTAGCCAAGGTGCGGCGCAATATTTGGTTAACCAAGGCTTTGAACAGGTGTACAGTGTAGATGGTGGCTTTGAAGCCTGGCATCGAGCAGAACTACCGATAGTGAGAAGTTAATGAAGAGATTGGTAACGTTAAATAATCCACGTATGGCGCAAGCCTTTATTGATTATATGGCCTCTCGCCAAATTGACATCGAAATGATGCCAGAAGGGGATGGGCAATTTGCGCTGTGGCTGACTGATAGCCAGCATGAAATAGAAGCGGAAGCCGAACTTAAGCTGTTCCTTGCTAACCCGTCTGATTCAAAATACAGCGCCGCCTCGTGGGACGTTGCCGATACTCGTAAGAGCACATTTCATTATTCCAGCCCGAGTATCATAAGCATGGTCAAAGCGAAAGCTGGCCCCATGACTTTGCTGATCATGACAGTCTGTATCATCATCTACTTGTTACAAATGTTTGGCTTTGGCAATGGCGTGTTTAAGTTGTTGCACTTCCCGGCTTTTGAGGGGCAACAATGGCAAGTGTGGCGATGGCTAAGTCATGCGTTACTGCACTTTTCAGTAACTCACATCGTGTTTAACTTACTATGGTGGTGGCAGTTGGGTGGCGACATCGAACGTCGTCTCGGTTCCGGTAAGCTATTGCAACTCTTTGTGGTGTCGGCAGCGTTTTCAGGGGCAGGCCAGTTCTATGTTGAAGGGGCTAACTTCGGCGGCTTGTCTGGCGTGGTCTATGCACTGCTTGGTTATTTGTGGATATTGGGTTACCGCTTGCCACATTTAGGCCTTACGCTACCCAAGCCAATCATCGTCTTTATGTTGGTATGGTTAGTTCTTGGTTTTGTGCAGCCATTTATGGCGATTGCAAACACCGCTCACTTAGTTGGGCTACTGTCGGGGATGGCGATTGCGCTGTTTGATTCAGGCAAGATGAAATACCAACAGCAAGCCTAAAGCAGATGAAATGAAAAGACCGCTCAAGAGCGGTCTTTTTTATGTTCAAAACGGATTTGGGTTTATTGATAAAGGTATTTTGTAAACAACAAATCGGCAATGATGGTTTTACCTGTTTCAGGCAAAAGCGTTTCGTTGAGGGTCGTCACTAAGGTTTTGCGCAGATCTTCTCGGCCAGACAGGGACTTAATCGTATCTTCTGTTTGCTTACCCAATAATTCAATCACTGCATCGCGAATCAAAGGTTGGTGATGCTCAACAACTGATAAATCTTGTTGACTCATTACCATGATGTCGATGCGCACTTGCACATAACCTAACTTTTTGCCTTTGGTGTAAAAGTTAGTAGTGAGGTCAGGCTCTAGGGTAAAGTATGCCAACTTAGGTCCAGCTTCTTCCGTTTCAGCCCAACTTGGTGCGGCGAATAGTATGGTTAACGCAAAAATAATTTGGGCTATATAACGTTTGTACATATTTCTAACTTTTCTTTCTCTGGATCGCGATATTCGAATCGCTTCAGTCTTGATACAATGGGCCGTCTATAACAAATAACGGAACTTACGGTTACATACATTACTATGGACGGTAAGTTGTTGCTTTATTGTACGCATAAAGCCTCCAATTGAATACTAGTATGAATCAGCCAACATCACTCTATCTTGCTTCTTTATTGGAAGTAGAGTGGCAAAACCCCGAAGAATTCGAATTTCCAAATGAATTTGCCAAGCACTGGCTTGAAGAGCAAGGGTCTTTGTCACGTCGTTTAAAACAGCACTGCCAAGCGTTAACGGTAGAATTGCTACAAAATCAGATCGTCACTGCAGCGACATTAAAACAGGACGAAAGCCAGTTATTGTCCGAACAAGATTGCTTACTGAGAGAGGTAATTTTGTGCGGTGACAATAATAACTGGGTTATTGGGCGGACATTGATTCCTCGCTCAACCTTAGTTGATCAGCAGTATGATTTGGCTCAACAAGGGGATATCCCATTAGGATTAACAGTGTTCAGCGCAGATAACGTTGAGCGAGACTCTTTACAAATGGGATGGGTAGCCGTACCAGAAGGACGTTTGTTAGCGCGACGCTCAAGGTTGTGGATGAATCACAAACCGATGCTAGTCGCCGAGTTATTCTTATCTAATTCACCAGTTTACGCTAAGGAGACAGTGTAAATGTCCGCAGAAAAAGCCAAAGCATATTGGCAACTGATGCGCATGGATCGCCCGATTGGTTCACTGTTACTGATGTGGCCAACGATTTGGGCGCTAATTATCTCAGCCCAAGGGATGCCAAGTTGGGATGTATTCATCGTGTTTGTATTGGGGGTATTCCTAATGCGTAGTGCGGGGTGCGTGATTAATGATTTTGCAGATCGCAAAGTCGATGGCCATGTAAAGCGTACTAAGCAACGTCCACTGCCATCAGGGAAAGTGACAGCAAAAGAGGCGATTGGATTATTTTTGGTTTTGGGTATCAGCTCGTTTTTGTTAGTGCTGACCATGAACCCGCTGACGATTCAGCTATCCTTCGCTGGTATTGTGTTGGCGTTCATCTATCCATTTATGAAGCGTTACACTCATATTCCACAACTATTTCTAGGCTTGGCTTTTAGCTGGGCGATTCCAATGGCGTGGGCTGCACAAACTGGGGAATTACCATTGATTGTTTGGTTTTTGTTCCTCATTAACGCTTTGTGGACCATTGCGTACGACACTCAATATGCGATGGTAGACCGAGATGATGATCTAAAGATTGGCATTAAATCGACGGCAATTCTGTTTGGTCGTCATGACAAGCTTATTATTGGTGTGTTGCAACTGATTACACTCGCGATGTTGGTTTGGTTAGGGCAGTTCTACCAATTGGGACAAAGTTACTACTGGACCCTTTTGATTGCAGCGTCGTTGTTTGTTTATCAGCAGCACTTAATTCGTCACCGTGAGCGTGAGTTGTGCTTTAAGGCTTTCCTTAACAACAATTATGTTGGCATGGTGATAGCGATAGGGTTACTGGTCGCATTTTGGTAAGCGAAGAAATAGAAAAAGGCATCCGATTGGATGCCTTTTTTCTTATTGGAAGAAGGTAAAACGGTTACGACCGAAGTTGGTGAATACTCTCTTCGATCGTCAGTTTCACTTCTGGATAAAGCAGAGTGAACAGTAGCCGTGCAAATTGCTGCGTTTTCTTCGTGTCACAGTTACCATCGTTATCGAGGTATTTTTGCTGTTTGAGCGTATTGAACATCGCGGTAAACACACCTTTATCGAAGAATTCTGGCGCATTAATACCGTGCAAACGCCCTAGGCGCTGAGCAATATCTTGGCTCTTCTGCTCTAGGTCCGATTTACCCAGCTCAGGGTAAGCAACAAGCAAGTTCATCGCGATAGAGTAGCGTTGCAGCGTTTCAGTTATCGTTCGACCTAACAGAACCAAAGGCTGGTTGTTCGATTGATTGATCTCTAGCTTATCACCATCAAGACTAATCATTTTCTGATCGGCAAATTCATGCAGTGTTTTAACGACCAATTCATCTAACTCGTCTTCTTGGTAACTTAAGAACAGCTCTTTCTTCAAGAATGGGTAGATTTGCGCGACATTCGCTTGAATCTTGGCTACCGAAAGGTTGCGCTGACGAATGAGCATTTGGGCAATTAATGACGGCAGAGCGAACAAGTGGATGATGTTGTTGCGATAGTAGGTCATCAGGATCGATTGGCTACGGTCCAGCGAAATGATGTCACCCATGCTATCGGTTTCAATCACGAACTTATCAAGCGAAATTGCATGATCGACCAACTCCTCAGCACTTTCGGTAGGGATAGTGGAGGTGCTTGAGTACGGGTTATTTTTGAGTAGCTTTAAGTAACACTCAATCTGATTGATCAGCGAGTCACGAGAAAGTGCACGTTGACGAGAAGCAAGCAGTGCGGTTGCACACAAGGTCAACGCGTTTGCCGCCGCCGCATCGTTGATGTGCGTCATCATCTTATTAGCAAGGTCGTTCACCACAGGATTCATCCATTGTGGTTTGTTACCACCCATGCTGTCGATGTCTTTCGTCCACTCAGGAGCATGCTCGTTCAAGTATTGGTTGAGCTGAATTGGCTCACCGAAGTTCACATAGCCCAAACCAAAGTTACGCAGTTTACGCAGAGTACGCAGTACAAGCCCTGCGTTTTCTTTCTCTTTGCGTTTGCCACGCAGCTCTTTCGCGTAAGTGCCCACTTCCATTACGTGCTCGTAGCCGATGTAGACCGGCACTAGCGTTACTGGGCGGTTTAAACCACGTAGCATTGCTTGGATGGTCATAGCCAGCATACCCGTTTTCGCTTGCAGTAAGCGACCTGTACGTGAACGACCACCCTCACTGAAGTACTCGACTGAATAGCCTTTGGCAAACAGCTCAGCTAGATACTCACGGAAAATGGTTGAGTACAGTTTGTTGCCTTTAAAACTACGACGAATAAAGAACGCCCCACCGCGACGGAAAAGAGGACCGGCCGGGAAGAAGTTCAAGTTAATGCCTGCCGCAATGTGCGGAGGCACCATGCCTTCATGGTATAAAACATAAGACAACAGCAGGTAGTCCATGTGACTACGGTGACACGGAACGTACACAATTTCGTGGCCGTCTTGCGCTAAACGACGCACAGTCGAGGCGTTATTGATGTGCAAACCTTGGTATAGTTTTGTCCATAACCAACTCAGGATGCGGTCGCCGTTTTTCACCAGACTATAGGAGAAGTCGGCGGCGATTTCATCCATGATGTCGTGGGCTTCTTTACGTGCCTTATCAATCGAGATGTTTTTGCTCTTGGCTTCGTCAGCAATCGCCAGTTCAATAGCTGGAGATTTTAGTAAACGAGCAAACAACACTTGGCGTTGTGGCAAGTTTGGGCCTGAAGCAGCCAGTTTCTGGCGTGAGAAGTGGATACGCGCCACGCGAGCCAGTTTGTGCGCAATTGCGCTGTCGGTACCGTGAGAGTCTGCCATATAACGCAGAGATACCACGGGACTAAAGCGAACTAAGCAGTCGCGTCCCGCCGCCATTACTGCTTTGGCTTTTTGCGGACCATTCATCGGTTGAAGGTAAGGCTTTTGGTTCTCTTCTTTACCTGGCTTACGACCCCAAAGCACGGTTGCAGGGATCATTTGAACATCCAACTCACTATCCAGCTTGTGCAGTTCCAGTAAGTCAGTGAACAGAGAGACAGAATCGGTTGGGACATCATTATCGTTGTTCATCACAGTTGGACGCGCAGCGATAAAGACGAAACGGTTCAGCGTTTTGCCATTGATTTCCAGCGGGCTGAGCGGGTCGGGTAGACCAAGGCTCATGGCTTGTTTTTGCAGTGTCAGCAAATCCACGTTCGAGCGGAACGGCAGGGCATATACAATCGGTTTAGTTAGGTCGATGTTCAGATCTTCAATCGGGTTCGACGGGATTGTGGTGCCCTTTACCAGTACCGATAAAGGTAGTTTTAGTAATGAACGTGAAAATGATTGTCCAGAAGACATAAAGTTCACAGCCTCAATAGGTATTCAAACAGGCCTAACCTTATTTCAGTTTCCGCGTTGCATGTCTTCTCTATAAAAAGAGATGAGTACGGCAATAGAAATAAGCCTAGGCGATAAAATTTAAGCGCTGCAAGGATACCAGAAACTGGTCAAACCTTTTAATTTTATTGGCTGTAAATTAGTCGAACCCCTAAGTTATTGCTTTGACTTGATTAACTGAAAAGTCGGTGTTTTAAACGAATAAAGAATGAACTTAATCGGTAAGCTGAAAGCTCTCCACAAATAAATTAAAAAACAACCAATTGGGTTTTCATTTGAGCATTTACTGGATATACTCACAGTTAACTGTATAAAAAGACAGGTGAGACATGAAGCCGTTAACGCCACGCCAACAACAAGTCTTCGATTTGATTAAAAGTAAAATCGATGACACCGGAATGCCACCAACTCGTGCAGAGATTGCGCGTGAGCTTGGCTTCCGCTCTGCGAATGCCGCAGAGGAACACCTAAAAGCGCTTGCTCGTAAGCAAGCAATTGAAATTATTCCAGGCGCTTCTCGTGGGATTCGTATCCTGCTTGAAGACGCAGCCAATGATGAGCAGGGTTTGCCATTGATTGGTCAAGTTGCAGCGGGTGAGCCAATTCTGGCTCAAGAGCACGTAGAGGCGCACTACCAAGTCGATCCTGCGATGTTCAAACCGCAAGCGGATTTCTTACTTCGTGTAAATGGCGAGAGTATGAAAGACATCGGGATTATGGATGGCGATCTGCTCGCGGTGCATAAAACCCAAGACGTGAGAGACGGTCAAGTTGTCGTTGCGCGTGTTGATGATGATGTGACTGTGAAGCGTTTGGAGCGCAAAGGCTCAACCATATTACTGCATGCTGAGAATGAAGAGTTTGCCCCAATCCAAGTGGACTTAACGTCTCAGCACCTTACGATTGAAGGCTTAGCCGTTGGTATTATTCGTAATACCGATTGGATGTAAGTGTATTTAAGCAGCCCAGTTGATCTGGGCTGTTTTGTCTTTTCTCTTCTTTTCTCTTTTTCTACTTCCTCCAAAAGCTTGCTCATCATCTTGACCTTGTTTGTTTTGGCCAATTTATAAGCTTGATAATGTAATTGATATTCATTATCATCTTTATTAATGTCTATGTTTTCTCTCTGGCGCAGGAAATGCCCATGTCTCAGTCTAAACGTCAAGTTCCTAACCATCTATTGAAGCCACTGTTATTGCGTAGCCGTGAAAGCATGGTCGACAATGGCTTGGTGTACGATCCGATAGCAGCTAAAGCGTGTTTGAGCTGTAAGATGGCGCCGGATTGTTTGAGTGGTGATATTGCGCAGAAGCAATTGCTGCACGTGACGCTGACTCAGCTTTGTGACCAGCAGGTTAGTCACTTCTTACAGCAGTATCCCTATGCCTGGATAATCAATGTCGGAGCGGGGCTGGATACCCGCTTTTATCGTTTGGATAATGGACGCTGCCATTGGATAGAGCTGGATGTGACGGAAAATTTGGTATGGCGTCAGCGCTTGTTCCACAAAAATGAACGCTATGAACATCGCTGTGGCAGTGTGGATGAAATGTCGTGGCTAGAGACGTTAGCCATTCCAGAGCAAGCACCGGTACTCATTTTATGTGAAATGGCACTGCTCGATTGCACAGAGCGTCAAGTCGCGAAATTTATTCAAACCTTAGGTCGACATTTTGTTTCTGCTGAACTGTGTATGGTGCTGGCAGGAGATTTAACGGAAACCAAGTGGGGACAAAAGCTTGGCTCTGATCGTTATGCTCATGGCTTTGAAGCACCTGCAGCACAGATATTGCAATGGTTACCATGGGCACAATGGGTGAAAGCTTTCTCGCCATTCGATAGATTCTGTTCTCGTTGGAAAGCTTGGCAGCGTTGGCTTAATAAGATTCCAATGTTGAAGCATCGCCTCACGCCAGTCCTCGTTCACATCAAGTGGTAATTGGCTAGTCGTTAAGCGCTCAGGTACACTCGTCGATCTTACTGATGAGGTGCCTGTGACAAATTCAATCTTCTCTCCTTTATCTAACCCAAAAGTTCATCGCCAAGTTTTAGCTTTAGCGATACCTATGGTGCTGTCGAATATTACTGTTCCATTGCTCGGTTTGGTTGATGCTGCGGTGATTGGTCATCTAGACCACACTTGGTATTTGGGTGGTGTTGCGTTGGGCAGCACCATGATCAGCGTGACGTTTTGGCTGCTTGGTTTTTTGCGTATGTCGACTACTGGGTTGGCGGCGCAGTCCTATGGCGGTGAAGACCGAAAGCAACTTGCCTTGGTGTTTATGCAAGGCTCACTTATGGCGCTGCTGTTTGCGTTAGTCTTCCTTATTGCCCATAACCCGATTGCTGATTTGATCTTTGGCTGGAGTGACGCCAGCGCAGAGGTAAAACACTACGGCATGCAATATTTCTCTATCCGTGTGTGGAGTGCCCCCGCTGCGCTAATGAACTTTGTGTTGTTGGGGTGGCTGCTCGGGACGCAAAATTCCAAAGCACCAATGTGGATGGTGATCATCACCAACGTGACTAATATTGCCCTCGATTTGTTGTTTGTGATTGGTTTGGGGTGGAAAGTAGAAGGCGCTGCGCTGGCATCGGTGATTGCTGACTACTCAGGCATGGCGTTTGGCTTGATGTGTGTGTGGAAAACATGGCGATCGCGTCAGTTGCCATCACCTAAGAGCCTGCTAACCGATACTCAACATGGGCTAGGGCGGTTCGTAAAACTCAATCGCGATATCTTCTTACGCTCGCTATGTTTACAAGCTACGTTTAGCTTTATGACTTTCCAAGGTGCGAGCTTTGGTGATGATGTGGTTGCGGCTAATGCGGTATTGATGAGTTTCTTGATGATGATTTCCTATGGCATGGACGGATTTGCCTATGCCATCGAGGCCATGGTTGGCGAAGCGATTGGTGCCAAAGACCGAGCGCAACTCAGTGCTTCGTTGATTGGTACTTTCTTCTGGAGTCTGATCATCTGTTTAGGTTTGACTGCGGTATTTGGTTTGGCGGGATCGCACTTGATCGCCATGATCACTTCGATTGAAGCGGTGCAGCAGCAAGCAGCGGTGTATCTACCTTGGCTGGTGGTGATGCCACTTGCGTCGATGTGGTGCTTTCTATTGGATGGCATTTTTGTCGGTGCAACCAAAGGCAAAGACATGCGCAATAGTATGTTTGTCGCGACCAGCAGTTTCTTTGTTGTCTTTTACTTGTTCGCCGAGTGGGAAAATCACGCGCTGTGGTTTGCAATGACGAGCTTTATGTTGATGCGGGGTATTGGTTTAGGGGTTATCTTTCTCTACCAATGGCACAAGGATACCTTCCTCGCACAATGTTGATATAAAAACAGCAGGTCCAAGCCTGCTGTTTTTCTGTCTGCTATCAAGAAGCATAGATTAGAACAAGCGGTTCAAACCATTCAACGCAGCGACACGATACGCTTCGGCCATTGTTGGATAGTTGAAGGTGGTATTGACGAAATACTCGATGGTATTCGCTGAGCCTTTTTGCTCCATAATGGCTTGACCGATGTGGATAATTTCCGCGGCACGTTCGCCAAAACAGTGAATCCCTAAAATTTCTTTGGTTTCACGATGGAACAATATCTTCAAGCTACCGATGTCTTTCCCTGCGATCTGTGCACGAGCTAGATGCTTGAACGAAGAGCGTCCTACTTCATACGGTACTTTCGCAGCTGTTAGCTCTTGCTCGGTTTTACCCACAGAGCTAATCTCTGGGATGGTGTAGATACCCGTTGGAATATCATCAATCAGATAGTTTTCTGCCTGACCTTTCGTAATGGCTTGTGCGACAAATCGCCCTTGGTCATAAGCGGCGCTTGCAAGGCTAGGGTAACCGATGACATCGCCTACAGCGTAAATGTGCTCAATATCGGTTTGGTAGTTACGGTTTACTTTTAGTTGTCCGCGAGAGTCCGCTTCCAGACCCACAGCACCCAAATTCAACTTATCGGTGTTACCTGTTCGACCATTCGCATACAACAAGCAGTCCGCCTTCATCTTCTTGCCAGATTGTAGGTGAATAATCACGCCATCTTCTGTGCCTTCGATTTTTTCATAGGTCTCATCATTACGAATTACTACACCGCTGTTCCAGAAGTGGTAAGACAGCGCATCTGACACTTCGTTATCCAAAAACTCCAACAAGCGGTCGCGGGTATTGATAAGGTCGGTTTTCACTCCAAGGCCGCGGAAGATAGAAGCGTATTCACAACCGATAACGCCCGCACCGTAAATGATGATATGGCGAGGGTCGTGTTTCAGGCTCAAAATGGAATCACTGTCGTAGATGCGCTCATGCAAGAAATCTACGTCGTTAGGCTGATACGGGCGAGAACCCGTCGCGATGACAAACTTATCCGCAGAATAGATTTCTTCTGTACCGTCGCTTTGCATCACTGCAATTGAGTAGTTATCGATAAATCGCGCGGTTCCGAACAAAAGTGTGCATGAGTTACGGTCATAAAAGCCCTGACGAAGTCGAGTTTGCTTATCAATGACCGATTTAGCATGACCTAAAATGTCAGAAAATGTTGCATGAACGCTGGTGTTGTTTCGACAAAATAGCGGGTTGCTATTAAATTCGATGATGCGGCTAACGGCATGACGCAGTGCTTTTGATGGAATGGTACCCCAGTGAGTACAACCGCCGCCGACACTGCTTTCTTTCTCGACAATGGCAACATTCAGTCCCGCTTTGGTTAATCCCATTGCAGCCCCTTCTCCGCCAGGGCCACTACCGATTACGATCACGTCATAGTGATTAACATGCGCCATGATGCCTTCCTTGTTATATTTGCTTAACATTGCTTTAGCGCGATTTTAACTCATTTACTCTATTGGTACACGTAATGCCTGTTAGAGAGTGGAAGTGATCACGCAGAATCGACCAAAAGGGTGATTTGGTATGTTGTATGTCTATAAATTGCATCGAGAACATTGCAATTAGATGCATGCCAATAGTAACGTTCTCGGCGCTCAGAGCGAGCGAAGCAACATATCTTTCTCCGTAGGAGCAAATTGCGTTATATTGAGGCTCTTGTACCCTACAGAAAAAGAGCAAGTTAAGAATGAAATCGATGGGAATCCGCGCACAGCAAAAAGAGAAGACACGTCGATCATTGATCGATGCGGCATTTAGTCAGTTAAGTGCGGATCGCAGCTTTTCCAGCCTTAGCTTGCGAGAAGTCGCCCGAGAGGCAGGGATTGCACCGACTTCTTTTTACCGTCACTTCAAAGATATGGATGAGCTAGGCTTAACCATGGTCGATGAAGGCGGTTTGCTACTACGTCAACTGATGCGTCAGGCGCGTCAACGTATTGTGAAAGAAGGTAGCGTAATTCGTACCTCGGTCGAAACCTTTATGGAATTCATTGAAAGTAGTCCGAACGTTTTTCGTTTGTTGTTGCGTGAGCGCTCCGGCACTTCTGCTGAATTTCGTACCGCTGTTGCTCGAGAAATCCAGCATTTTGCGGCAGAATTAACCGAGTATTTAATGAGCACCGGCGTGACCAGAGAAGAGGCGTATACTCAAGCAGAAGCGTCTGTGACTTTGGTTTTCAGTTCGGGGGCTGAAGCTTTAGATTTAGATCGACGTGAGCGCGATGAACTCGCCGAGCGATTGATCATGCAATTGCGAATGATAGCCAAAGGGGCCTATTGGTATCGCAAAGAACGTGAACGTAACCGATTAAAAGGCGGGATAGAATAATGTCGAATGGAAATAAATCTGAAAAGAAAACGCTGATTTTGGCACTGGTTGCAGGTATGTGTGGTGATGCTTTGTTGTCATGGTTGACCATGAGTGAAGTGTCTTTTTCAATCTTCCCATTGATTGCACTCGTACTGGCTGTACAAGCTCTTTACCAAGAGTACCTAAATAATCCGGTATCAGAAGATATCCCATTAGTTGGCTTGGCGTGCTTCTTCGTAGGTGCGTTTGGTCACTCTGCGTTTATTAAAGCGCAATACCCAGAAGCAGGCTCAAACTTCTTTGCGATCATGGTTTCAATGATCTTACTCGCATGGATTGGTAAGAAGCTAGGTTTTGTCAGTAAGAAGACTTCTGCGGAATAAGCAAACGAATCAAATAAAAAAAGCGAGCCATTGAGCTCGCTTTTTTTGTATTTGACGCCGTGGGTTACATTTTGCGTTCCAATAGCACGCCCGCTTCCATATGGTGGGTATAAGGGAATTGGTCAAACAGAGCAAAACGCGTCACGTTGTGTGTTTCGCATAGAATGTCCAAGTTCTCTTTTAGAGTTTCAGGGTTACAAGAGATGTACATGATGCGCTCGTAACCTTGCACCATTTTACAAGTATCGACATCCATCCCAGCACGTGGTGGATCGACAAAAATCGTGTTGCAGTTGTAGCTCTTCAGATCCACACCTGCATCTTGTAGACGACGGAATTCACGCTTACCTTCGATCGCTTGAGTAAATTCCTCTGCTGATAGACGTAAGATTTGTACGTTATCAATCTTATTGGCAGCGATGTTGTACTGTGCAGATACCACAGATGGCTTCGCTAGCTCAGTTGCCAGTACGCGGTCGAAATTCTGTGCCAACGCCAGCGAGAAGTTACCGTTACCACAGTAAAGTTCTAGTAGGTCACCAGTGCTTTCTTGGGTACAGTCGACAGCCCATTCCAACATCTTCTCTGCGACTTTGCCGTTCGGCTGAGTGAAGCTGTTCTCTACTTGTTGGTAGATGTAGCTTTGACCATTTACATCGAGCTTCTCGATCACGTAGTCGCGGTCTAGGACAATCTTCATCTTACGAGCACGACCAATGATGTTTAGATTGAAGCCTTCATCATTTAAACGCTGTTTAAGGGCTTTCGCGTTTTCAATCCACTCTTCATCAAGTTGGCGATGGTAAAGGAGTGAAACCAGAATCTCACCACTTAGTGTCGATAGGAAATCCACCTGGAACAGTTTACGACGTAGTGAGTCGTTGTCTTTCATCGCTTCAACCAATAGCGGCATCAGGTCGTTGATCAGACGGCTTGCAGCAGGAAATTGGTCAACACGGTATTTCTCACGAGTTTCTTGGTTGAACATGATGTAGTAAAGATCTTCGCCTTCATGCCAAACACGGAACTCAGCACGCATGCGGTAGTGCTGCTCTGGTGATTCAAACACTTCCAGTTCTGGCATGTTGTATGGCGCGAACATATCCGTGAGACGTTCGACTTTTTCTGCCAGTTGTTCTTGGTAGCGTTGTGGGTTTACATCAAGAGTAGCCATGATCTTACCTTTTATGGTGCATTCAATTTAAGAGCGCAGATTTTATTCAATCTCAATAGGATGTCCAGTTTTGTACTGGAATTGATTTAAAGATAGTGCGTACAGGCAGAGTAGAAAGCAAAATCAATCAAAACGTTACAACTTCTAAGGGCAATATTGGCTGGACAAATAATCAATAGCTGAATAATATTTGCCTCAAGTTGGTGCTATCTAGCAATCTAGATGGCTGAAATGGGAATCTGGTGTAAATCCAGAACTGACGCGCAGCGGTAAAAGAGAACGAACGCTCATCAGACACTGCATTAGTTTATGTGGGAAGTCGAGCAAGTAGGCGGTACACCCGTGCTCTTGAGTCCGAATACCTGCCAACAACTGAGCCACAGCACTGGACTGTCATGACGACAGGGCTCGGAAGGAATTACGCGATTTAGGACAATACAATGAGAAAATCCGCACTGGCGATCACTTTGGCATCGCTGCTTTCACCTGTCTCTTATCTACAGGCCCAGGAAACCTCCACTGACGAAACCATCGTTGTTACGGCAAACCGTTTTGAGCAAGCCGAAAGCCGTACGTTGGCAGATGTCGAAGTAGTTACTCGACAAGACATCGATCGCATTCAAGCGAAAACCCTACCAGATGTATTGCGTCGCCTTACCGGAATTCAAGTTTCACAAAATGGTGGTCGTGGTCAGTTAGCGTCTTTATTTGTTCGTGGAACCAGTTCCGACCAAGTTTTAGTACTGGTTGATGGCGTACGTTTTGCACGAGCAGCGAAGGGCGCTGTGGACTTTAACCAAATCCCACTTACTTACGTTCAACGTATTGAGTACGTGCGTGGTGCGCGTGCGTCACTTTACGGCTCAGAAGCGATTGGTGGCGTGATCAATATCATCACCATTGCGCGTGCTGACGAAGAAGGAACGAAGTTAAGTGCGGGTTTAGGTAGTTTAGATTATCAAGAATTGAGTGTGGCATCTGGTATTAAAGTCACAGAGAGCGGCCAGCTAAATATCGCGCTTGGTAGTGAAAGTGATGATGGTTATAACGTTCGTCCTGTACCGGGAGTTAATGACGGTGATCGCCATGGCTTTGATACAAAGAATGGTCTGCTAGGTTACGTGCATAACTTCAATGACCAGTGGTCTGCATTTGGTAACCTACGTGCTTACGAAAATGTTTATCAATATGACAGCAGCTACGGTAGTCGCGGTTACTACGAAGCAGAAAAAGACGATCTTTCTGTCACTCTGGGCGGTAAGTATCAGTCTGATAATGTGATGTCAGAACTACAAGTAACAGCACAGAAACAGAAGTCTTGGAACTATGAGCAAGCAAAAGGCAAACACTCAGGTACTGAAGATGAACTTGAGCAGCAAAATGTCCAGTGGACCAACAGTTACTTGCTAAACAACAATACGACGTTGGCTGGTGGTATTGATTGGCGCAACGAGTCTTATAAAGACAAGAGTGCGAATAAAACGTTTGATCGTACCAATGGCGCTCTGTTTGGTATGGCAACCACTAGTATTGATAAAGCAATGCTCGAGGGCAGTGCTCGCCTTGATGATAATGAAGAATACGGTAGTGAGTTCACTTACAGTTTAGCGGCTGGTTACCAGTTTGTACCAGAGTTTGGGGTTAAAGCCTCTTTTGGTACTGCGTTTAAGGCTCCAAACCTATATCAGCAGTATGACCCGACATACGGTGAGAAAGATCTGAAGCCGGAAGAGTCAGATGCTTGGGAGCTAGCATTCAGCGGTGATGTCCAAGGCGTTTTTTGGTCCGTCACGGGTTATGACTATAAAATCACGAATCTTATCGATTACCATCCAACCACGTACAAATATTTGAATGTCGATGGTGAAACACATATCCAAGGTGTGGAGCTTGTTGCTGAGTTTGATACAGGGATTGTGCAGCACCAGTTGAGTGCAGATTACAAAGATGCTGAAGACGATAAAGGGCATCAGTTGCAGCGTCGCGCTAAAGAAATGTATAAGTGGAATGCTTTAGTGAGCTTCGATAAAGTGGACTGGTCGGTTAGCTATCAGTACGTCGGTAAGCGTCCAGATGTGGATTACAGCACTTGGCCTTCACAAGATATCACGCTTTCTTCTTACTCGTTGGTTGATACGGCAGTGACTTACTATCCGAATGAGTCGACCTCTATTAGCGCTCGTATCGATAATCTACTTGATGAAGAGTATGAGATGGCAAAAGGTTACCCCGCTGCAGAGCGAGCGTACTATATCAACGTTGGCTACGAATTCTAATCGTGAATGAGCACAAACCGCCTTCGGGCGGTTTTTAATATTTTGTGGTGGAAAATCGAATGAAGAAACCCAAGCGAGTGGTGATCAGTTGGTCCAGTGGTAAAGATTCGACATTAACGCTTGAGCGCCTTAACGAGAATCCAAATTATCAAGTTGTCGGTTTGTACACGACTTACGTAGGGAAAGAAGTCCCTTTCCAAGCAACTCCGCTTGAAGTCGTACAAATGCAAGCAGACTTACTTGCGCTTCCGCTCATTACTATCGAGCTACCTGAAATCTTTCCAAGTAACGACATTTATCAATCGACCATCGTTAATGCATTACAAAGTAGTGGTCTGAACATAGAAGCTGTCGCATTTGGTGATATGTTTTGTAATGGCATTGCCGATTACCGACGCAGCTATATTGAACCTGTTGGCTGGGAATGCGTCTTTCCTCTATTAGGGGAGAGCAGCGAAAAACTAGCGATGGAAATCATAGAGCGTGGTATTCAAACTATGTTAATCACCATCGACGGAAGAGTTCTCCCTCCAGAATGGTGTGGTCGCTGGTATGACAAAGCCCTAATAGAGTCATTACCAAGTCAAATTGATCCCTGTGGGGAAAATGGTGAATTTCACACATTGGTCACGTCTTCGCCATCTTTTCAAGGACATATCGAGTTGACGAAGCGAGATGTAGAATCTGGAGATAGATTCAGCCATCAAAGATACCATGCTAAAGCATTGCCAAAACAAATCTACGCAGTATGATCGCAACGTTTCTGTTCTTTAGGTAAGACTCGTGCGAGTAGCAAGTAAGAAAAAAGTCCTAGTTTTTGACTCTGGTGTTGGTGGTCTTTCTGTATTCCAAGAGATACATCGCCTATTGCCCCAGCTAGACTACTTATACTTATTCGATAATCAGGCTTACCCTTATGGTGAACTCGATCAGGCTGTACTCGTTTCACGAGTTAACCAACTGGTCTCTTCTTTAGTCGAAGAACACCAAGTCGACATTGTCGTCATTGCTTGCAACACGGCGAGCACCATAGTGCTTCCTTCCTTACGCGAAAATTTATCGATTCCCGTTGTTGGTGTTGTCCCTGCGATTAAACCCGCATCGCTTTTAGCATCAAAAGGGGTAGGGCTGATCGCCACTCCGGCGACAGTAACACGCCAATATACTCACGAGTTAATACGAGACTTTGCGCAAGGCAAACCAGTTGAGCTGTTGGGATCAACTCGCTTGGTGGATATGGCCGAAGAGAAGTTGCGAGGCAACAGCGTTTCTCTAGACGAACTGACAAAAATCCTGCTTCCGCTTCGCGATAAAGTAGACGTTGCGGTGCTCGGTTGTACTCACTTCCCTTTAATCAAAGAGGAAATTCATCAAGCTTTGGGTGGGGACGTTACTTTAATTGATTCGGGTGCAGCCATTGCACGTCGAGTAAAAGCATTACTATTAAGTGATGAAATTGAGGATACGGAAGAGGGAAGTAAGTCGATTTATGCCAGTGCAACTCCTTGGCAGGAAGATGCACTGAACATTTGTTTAAAGAAGCTAGGTTTTAATCCTGTTCTGGTTTACCACCATCCGGGTGTTTAGGATCGTTCGCAATTCTAACTTTTAGCGTTCTTTCCATATATTCCTTTTCATTAAGTTTAGCGATAGCTGGCTTGGCATCTGCCGCAGCCATCACGACAAAACCAAACCCTCTTCTTTTTCCAGTGCGCTTATCTTTCATTAAGCGTACTGCATAGACCTGTCCATATTCAGCAAACAAATCGCGAACGTGACTCTCATTGGCCTTATAAGGAAGGTTGCCGACATACAGAGTTTTAGTCGATGGATCCGAGTCCGTTGATTGAATAGAAGGTGTCTGGCTAGAAAATGAAAATAAAAAAGCAGTAGCGATAACACCAATGAGAAAACTCAAGGCTGGTGGGATGGTGACTTGAGAGAAGACGATTCCCCCAACGACGGCCAGCCCAACACATAAAATCAGATTTTTTTTAGACGTCATTTTAATTACTACACATAGTGATAAAGAGATCGATTGTCCATTAACAGAATAGACACATGAATCTTACGTATATGGTTGGTGTTTTTCCAACCAATTGCTGTGATATGTCTCAAATGTGACGAAGAAATATGCAAATATCACGCTTTTGGCTAACTAATGACCTGTTGAAAGTTTTTTTGCAAAAAACGCTTGTACTAATTTCTCAACTCCCTATACTGCGCATCCACCGACACGGAGTGA